>JARRPY010000265.1:3332-7999 GCA_037382425.1 Deltaproteobacteria bacterium | reverse complement strand
CAGGGCGGAAAGAAATCCCCCAACAAAGCCCTTAACAGCGACGAGGAATAGCTGACCGTGTTGCTCTGCGCCATTCCTCATGCGTCATTGCGGACGTTCGGCGATAATGAAATATGACAAAACCAAAAGTACTATATCGTGAAAAAGTCAACATTTATGCAGAATACTATCACCGTGGTTCGGATGATTTCTTGGAATACAGTGCAACTATACAAATTAAAGATTTAGGGAAACAGCCAATAATAATGAAAATGAAATTTGATGGATTATTTCCTTCTTTCGCTCCCATGCCTCCAGAAGAGCATGTGTTCAGGGCTAAGGACCTAATCGATTTGTTTTTAAAAATAAAACGCTGGTTCCGAAAATATGGTTATGAAATAAAATGAGGATCGCCAAAAATCGTTCGGTGATTAAGCCATGATTGGATCATCCAGACATTCAGAATTGCGCGATACGATCCGAGAATACACAACGGATGATGGTGGTTTTGATTTTGAGTCCGTTCTGGATCTTGTTCTCGCGGGGATCGACAATCTCGCGGAAAATTCTACGGAAGAAGATTTTCAGGGACAGAACCGCCTTACAGAGAAGCAAGCGGATTTCCTTCGACACCTGTTTCTGCGACTCATGCCAGCAGCATGATCTATGAAAATGGGCACGTCTTCAAATAGTCAAACAACCATTAGCATTGGGAGGATATTCGATTATTTTTGGATAAATAGGCGGGGCTATTCCTTCTCCAATTCCTGTTTGACCACCACACCGATTTTTTCGATGGTATAAGGCTTTTTGATATAGGACCCCGCCCCCAGTCTCTGGGCCTCTTTGACGCGTTCGGTTTCGGAAAAGCCGCTTGCGATGACGACTTTCTGTGCGGGATGCAATTGCAGGATTCTTTTATAGGTGTCGAGCCCGTCGATTCCAGGATCCATGACCATATCCAGGACAATCAAGTCTACCGACTCGGTTTCAAGATACGCCACTGCTGCTTCGCCGCTGGCGACCGTTGTGACCGAGTACCCTAATTTCGCCAGGATCTCGGACCCAATCTCACGTTGTTCCTCCACGTCATCCACCAGCAAAATGGTCTCTCCCTTGCCCATATAGGATGTCAGCGGCAAGGGCGCCGCTTTGTCGGTTATTTCCCTCCGGGTTATGGGAAAATAGAGGGTGAAAGTGGTTCCCTTCTCCTCAAGGCTTTGGATATCGATGTACCCGGCATGGTCTTTGAGGGTTCCCCATACCACGGCCATGCCCAGTCCTGTGCCGCTTCTGCCCATGACTTTCTTGGTATAAAAGGGTTCAAAGATCCGTCTGACCTCTTCTTGTGAGATGCCCACCCCTGAGTCGGATACCCTGAGGACCGCATACTCTCCCTCTTTCACATCTTCATACCCTTTCAGGGGCTTATCCACATACTGGTTTCGGGTGGATATGTATACGACCCCCCCATTGTTCATGGCCTCCGCCGCATTGGAGATAAGGTTCATGACGGTTTTGGATAAATGGACCGGTGATCCCAGGATATTGAGGAGGTCGGCATCAAGATCGGTTTGTACGGAGAGGCCCGGATGGAATCCCTTCATCTTCCCATACTCCGGAGAATTCAGGTAGGCCTTGATGATATGATTCAAATTCGTCACCTCTGTGACGGCCACCCCTCTTCTGGCCAGCGTCAGCAGATCCTGCACAATGGCGGCAGCGCGTTCTCCGGACTTCTTTATGCTCAGGATTCGTTTTCTCAAGGGGCTTTCCTGGGGCAGATCCATCAGGATCAGTTCCGGATAGCTGACAATGCCGGACAGGATATTGTTAAGGTCATGGGCCACACCGCCGGCCAATGCACCGAGGGCCTCCATCTTCTGGGCGCGCACCAACTGGGCTTCGAGCCGCTGCTGCTCGGTGGTATCCACAAAAATGGTAATGATGAGCCTTTTCTCCGCCACCTGGATGACCCTGGCAAACATCAGCGTATTCAGGACAGTGCCGTCCTTGGCCCTGAAATCCATATGCAATCCCTGGACCTCTCCTGTAGTCTGTAATGCTTCTGTAAACTTGGTCCGGTCATTTTCAGAGTAAAACCCCACTTCCGTAACCCGTTTTCCGATGATCTCCCCCGGGGAATAGTGGGTCAGTTCACACAGCATCTTATTGACCTCGAGGAGTTTCCCGGTCTCTGCATCGCTGAGGGCAATGGCCTGGGGAGATAGATCAAAAAAACTGCGGAATTTCGCTTCACTCTCTTTGAGGACCATTTCCGCATGCTTGCGTTCGCTTATATCGCGGGCCACTCCGATCCTGCCGATGGGTTTCCCGGAAGGATCCAATAAAGAGGTGACCTTTAATTCCACAGGGACTTTTCCGCCGTCCTTCAGTTTGAGTTCCACCTCATAAACGGGAATGGTCTCGCCCGTAAGCCCTCGTCGATATTTTTCCATGGTTGAATCTATGTATTCGAGGGCCAGGATTTCGGTGAAGGGGCGTTCCAGGAAATCGCTCACGGAATACCCGGTGATGCGTTCGAATTCCGGATTCAGGAAGGTGAATCTCCCATTGGTATCCGTGGTAAAAACCGCATCGGTCATGGTCTCCACAAGTGTACGGTAGCGTTGTTCACTGGAAATCAACGCCTTTTCAGCACGCCTGCGCCTTTTGATGTTGACCAGCAGAAGGACGATGATGGCCGTCTCGCCGATCAACAGGATGATGGTCACCCAGATGGGATATCGATAGATGTCATAGAAGGTCACCGGCTGGTTGATGATCTCGCTCCCCAGCGGAAGCCTGTCCGTGGGGAGGTGATGCGCTCTCAGTTGGGCATCATCGAACATATAGCGGTTGGGTGATTTCGTAATAACGGATATGGCTTCGGCGGGCTCTCCTTCAAGGACCCGACGGGCCAGCCGAGCCGCGGTCCTTCCCTGCATCTCCCCGCTGGTGAGCATGCCGCCCACAATCCCGTGACCCAGGTAAAACGTCCATGGGCCGTAAATGGGCGCTTTGCAGTGGGTCGCGATGCGCCTGAGGCTCTCCTCGTGGGTGAAATTGCATCCGTTTTTATCGCGGTTGAACACGAACAGAAACACGATGGTGTGAGGGGGAAGCCCGGACACCTCCTCCTGAAGCTCGGCCATGGTCATATCCCCCACATAACGAAACCGTAACCGCTCCTGAAACGGTTCAAATGCCTGTTTGGCCGCCTTTTTGATGGCCCTTCCGGTAAGGGTCTCATCCGTGATGACCAGCACGTCGCGCGCCTCGGGCTGGAGATGGAGGGCTGCTTCCAGCGTGCGCTTGGGATCGATGGCCTCCACCACGCCGGTCAGGGGACGCCCCCTGTTCCGCATATCGGGGGTGTATCCGTTGACGCCGCAAAAGACCACAGGAACCCCCGGAAACAGCGTGTCCCCTCGGTCAAGCAAAAAGTTGAGGGCCTGATCATCAGAGCATATGATGATCCACGGCCCCGGGGTCCGGGTACTTCATCCGTAAGAGATCGGCGATTCGATCCAGATAGGCCGGCTCGGGATGCCGTTTGGCATCCAGGAATTCAAAGTTGAGGGCGACTTTACCCTGATGGTCCTCTTCAAATGCCTTGCGGATACCCCGGGTGATGTTATCGGTCCAGGTAAAGGTGGGATAGTAGGAATGGATGACCAGGACCTGCGGTGCCGAATCAGGGGGAGCCTGGACCGTATCTGCCGAGACATCATCCCCCAGACCCGCAAAAGCGACCATCAAGGCCATTGTCAAGAACGAATAAAAAGCGATGCCTCGGCACTGAGCAGATGCGAAAACCTTCCATATCAGCACCCCGGCATTCTTCATGCGGCTCCCTTCATCGTGAGATGAACGATCGATCTACTGTAACAAAGCATAGAAAAAGCACCCCCCCAGGGTCAAGCGAAAACCATCGGCGGCGCATCTTAGGGGAGGACGGCCTGTTCCCGGCGGCTTTAGGATGTGGGGCCTGCCATATGGCTGAATATATGAGGCTGGGCAGTATAGGTTTTTCACTCAGAGATTTTTGGCCTCGCGCCGCCCCGGTAAGAGCCCCGGCTTCCATATGAGAATATAAGCGCCGATCGCCAGGACCAGTAAGGCTGAAGCGTAAAAAGGCGCGCTCAGTCCGGCGCCTGCAACCAGAAACCCGAGAAAGACAGGACCGATGAGGTTTGCGAGGGTGATCACCATAAAACGGATACCCATACTCAGGCCCGGATGTTCGGGATCCGCCAGGTCGGCGACCATTACCATGGAAAGCGGCTGTGTCAGGCCGAAACCGAGGCCGAAAAGACACAGGGCAAGAGCGGTGGGGAGCCAAGATAGGAGCAGCGGGACCGAGCCGACACCGACGGCAACGGCCAGTATGGAAAAGGCCATCATGTCTCTGCGGCGGAAGACTTGAAACATCCTGCCGACGAAGAGTCTGATAACGGTCATCGAACAGGCGAAAAGGGTAATCAAAAGACCGACATCCGCCTCGCCCAGCCCACGATTTAGGAGGAGAACCGGCAAAAAGGACGTCCGGAGGCTCACGGTGAAGATGACGCCGAATGTGAAGGCCAGGACGGCAAGCATGCGTGAATCGGAAAGGGTGGTCCCGGCATGCCGCAGATCTCTCATGAGGCTGTAGCGGCCGAGATGATGCACGTCCTTTGATTCCC
>JARRPY010000265.1:0-3301 GCA_037382425.1 Deltaproteobacteria bacterium | reverse complement strand
CCCGGCCGCAGAGAGCATCAGGGACCCCAGGAAGGCTTCGTGGTAACCCATTCGCGAGGCGATGAACCCGCCCAGTATGGGCCCGAGGCTTTGACCGAATGCCGCACTAAAGGTGAGATAGCCGAATGCTCGCTCCCGCCGAAACGGAGATTCAAGGCGTGTGATAAAGGACTGACTGGAAACAATGTGCAGCTGGAATCCCAAACCGCCCAGGACCTGTGAGGCCATGAGGAACAAGACGTCAGCACGCAGCAGCAGCAAGGAGCTTGCAACGTTACAGAGCACCCCAAGGAAAAGCATACGCCTCACGCCGAATCTGTCCGTGAATCCGCCGATGGGCACAGAGAGGAAAAAGGAAAGCAGGCTGAAGGATCCGACGATCAGGCCGATCACCACAGGAGAGGCGTTCAGATCCTGTGCTTCCAGAGGAACAAGCGGAAAGACCATGCCGTATCGTATGAAGCTTAATGAAAAAGCGATTAAAATCAGGACGATGTTTCTCTGCATATAATTTCACGTATCCCTTCTGCCCGGCCTAAGGGAACGCCGAGGACGGAAGCAGACTACGCAACTCCATCCCCTTTCTCAACATAAAATCAAGGGATGTGAAATGGGGATCTCCTTCTTTGAGGGGCACATGGAAAATTACCCATTGACCACTATACCGGAACATGGTATAGTAAACATATATCCTGTTAAGGCGAAAAATGGCGATTCAGAATTTTAAGACCAAAGGGTCCGAGGACATAAATTATAATAGAGTCACAAAAGAAGCGCTCAGGACCCTTCCAGAGGATCTACACCATAAAGCCCGCATAAAACTTGCCCGTTTGGGAGCTGTAATATCGATGCATGATTTGCAGGAAATACGCGGAAATCGGTTTGAAAAACTCTCAGGGGATCGAAAAGGACGCTACAGTATCCGGATAAATGATCAATATCGGATTTGCTTCAAATGGGAAAGAGAAAATGCCATCGATGGCGAGATTATCGACTGTCATAAGTAAAGGAGTCATCGAATGAAGAATATCCATTACACGCCTATACATCCAGGCGAAGTGCTAAAGGATGAGCTCGAAGAGGTCGGGCTCACTCAATCGGCTCTGGCAAAACATATCGGTGTTCTACCAAAAACAATTAATGAAATATGTCGGGGCAAGAGAGGCATAAGTGCAGAAATGGCATTGAAGCTCTCAAAAGCTTTAGGAGGCAGCCCTCAGTTTTGGCTCAATTTACAGAATAATTGGGAGATTAGCCAGGTTGATGAGCGTATCTTTGAAGACATTCAACACGTGGCCGTATGATTTTGCTCCTTTTTGACTCGACAGTGCGTTAGAAGGCCAAACACCCCATGGAGGTTTTAAAATGGCATTTCGTATCTCCCCCGCATGGTGGCCGGTCCTGGCTGCGGCTTCCCCGGTGATTGTTCCTTGGTTGCTTGTCAGAAACCGCCGCTTTCAGGAAGATTGCACCCGGGTTGCCGAACTCAACCGGGAACGGATAAACCGGGCCGCGCTCCTCGAAATGCCCGAACTCGATTTCCTGGAGATGACGGTGCTGGTGGAATGGAAGGCCGAGGAAGGATTCATGGGCGATGCGGGTATCTCCTATCTGTTCAAAACCGAATTGGGCTCGATGTTGTATGATGTCGGCTTTGGCCCGACCCGACCGGCGCTGACGCACAACGCGCTGAAGCTTGGTTTTCATTTGGATCAGGTGGAGGCCCTGACCATCTCACACCTTCACGGCGACCACATGGGTGGAATCCCTGCCCAGCGATCCCGGCAAGTGAGCGTGCCCGATGAACTCATGTCCTCGGTGCAAAAGCCCTGCTTCCTGCCGGACAGAGCCGAGGCCGAGGGATTCGAGGCCGAAAGGGTCGAAGGGCCGCGGTTACTGACGGCCGGTATCGCCTCCACCGGTCCTTTGGCCCGGCGGCTGTTTATTTTCGGCTTCACTGAAGAACAGGCGCTGGTGGCTCGAATCAAAGACAAGGGGCTGGTGGTCTTCACCGGCTGCGGCCACCCGACCATTGAGGTGGTTTTGAAGATGGTAAGGCGCCTGTCTGATGAGCCTTTCTACGTCATTGGGGGTGGGCTTCACTTCCCTGTGAGTGGCGGGAGGGGCAACCGCGCCGGTATTCAGTTCCAGAGCATTATCGGCACGGGCAAGCCGCCTTGGCAGCGGGTCACGGACGCGGATTTGAGCGGAGCCATTGCCGCCATCAACACTGCAGGCCCCAGGAGAGTCGTTCTTTCGGGACACGACACCTGCGATTATTCTCTCGACCGCATGGAAAAAGAACTCAACGCCGAGACCGAGGTGCTTAAGGCAGGGGCGACTTATCGTTTTTGACTTAGGGCTCGCGCAAAAATAACTTCACATTTTCCCATTTCAGCTTCGGGCCATCTTCGGCCGCCGCTCAATCGTTGAAGTCCTCGAAATAGTTCACTATTCCTGTGGCTTCACTCAATCGCGACGACCAAATCTGACCCAAATCTGATCGTCAATTCTGCGAATTTATTTTTACGCGCGCCCTTAGGGATCCGTTAAGACAGCTTTGGGTCATGTCAATGAAAATTACTCAGATTCGCAACGCCACCCTACGAATCGAATTTGGGGAGTTGCGTTTTCTCGTCGATCCCGTGCTGGCGGATAAGGGCAGCTACCCGGGGTTCCCGGGCACATACAACGACCATCTGAAGTGGCCGACAGTGGATCTGCCTTTGCCTGTTTCCGACATCATCGATGCAGACGCCGTCATCGTCACCCACACCCACGAAGATCACTTGGACCGGGCGGCCATGGCGGCCATTGGCAAGGACATGCCGGTCTTCGCCCAGCACGAAAAGGATGCGCAGCTTATCCGGAAAGCGGGATTCATCGATGTGCGCATGCTCACGGAGAAGTCGACGTTCGGCGGCGTCTCGCTGATCAAGACGCCCGGCCGGCACGGGTCCGATAAGGTAATGGCCGCTATCGGCAAGCGGCTTGGGGAGGTCTGCGGCGTCCTATTCACATCCGGAGATGAAAAGACCCTTTATATTGCCGGCGATACGATCTTTAACCGATATGTGGAGGATACCCTGAGACGCTACGCTCCGGATGTGATCATTCTCAATAGCGGCGACGCACAAGTCCCCGGACTCGGATCGATCATCATGAACAAGGAGGACGTCTACGAGGTCTTTAAGGCGGCACCGCGGGCGACGCTGATCGCCAGTCACATGGAGGCGGTGAACCATGCCGCGCTCACCCGCGGCGCGCTTCGAGAGTACGCAGCCGAAACCGGTATGACCGA
>JARRPY010000264.1:0-4688 GCA_037382425.1 Deltaproteobacteria bacterium | reverse complement strand
CCAGGGCCGAGACGGTCTTGCCACACCCCGACTCCCCCACCAGGCAAACGGTCTCCCCCGCGTGGATATCGTAGCTGACCCCGTCCACTGCCCTGGCCGTGTGATCCTGACCTCTGAAATGGACCTTGAGATCCTGAACTGAAAGCAATGGATGATTCCTAGACACTTCCTATCTTTCCCTCAGTTTCGGATTCAATGCATCCCTGAGCCCCTCACCGAACAGGTTGAAACAGAGCACCACAATGAGGATGGCGATCCCCGGGATAAAGGTCAGCCACGGGGCGTCGAAGATGAACCCCTTGCCCCCGGAGAGGATATTTCCCCAGGTGGCATGCGGCGGCGGCACGCCGAAACCGAGAAAGCTCAGGCCCGCCTCGGTCAGAATGGCGGTGGCGATCCCGATGGTGGAAGAGACCAGGACCGGTGCGATGGCATTGGGCATCATGTGCCGGAAAATGACCCGAAAATTTCCGATCCCCAATGCCCGGGCCGCGGTCACGAAATCCTGCTCCCTGAGGGATAGAAACTCCGCCCGTACAAACCGCGTGGTCCCCATCCAGCTGGTCAACCCGATGACGATCATAATGTTGTACATGCTGGCGGGCAGGAGGGCCACCACCGTGAGGATCAGAAAGAAGCTGGGGAAGCAGAGCATGATGTCCACCATGCGCATGATCAGGGTATCCACGGAAACGGCATCTTTGAACAGCCAGCCCGTACCGGACGGGGAACGGGATTTTCGCACGACCAAGATGGAAAAGTATGTCCAGGCGCAGCCGGCCACCAAAACCAAGAGGCCTGCCCGGATGGCCCCCATAAGCAGGAAAACGCCGGACAAAAACAGGATACAGGCCGCCAGGATGTGATGGTAGCCTATATGGCGCTCGCCAAAGTACCCTGCAATGCCGCCCATGAAGATGCCCACGATGACCGAGATGCCCACGGCCACAAATCCCACGGTCAAGGATACCCAGGCCCCCTGAAGCATCCGTGAGAAGACATCCCGGCCCAGATCGTCGGTCCCGAAGAGATAGATACCCAATGTGGGCATCTCCTCCGGGGGTAAGATCGCCGCATCCGGTCGACTCAGGGGCGGGAGGAGTTTTTCCTGCAAGCGGATCAGAGAGGGGTTGAACAGGGGCTCGTGGCCTGAGGTGAACATGAGCCCCAAAACGGCCGTAATGAAAAAGAGCAAAAATATGAAAAGGCCGATGATGGCCAACCGATTCTGCTTAAACAGCCGCCACAACTCCTGCAACCGGGTCTTTTTCGGGGCCAGCGGGGTGTCCAGTATGGCTTGGGTGTTGGGCATCAGGTCTTAGGTGTTAGGTTTCAGGTTTCGGGTTTCAGGAACCAGCAACGCGGACAACAAGCAAATCGGCCTCGAGCAAGAACAATTACCAATCCTCACAATCTGATCCTCGGGTCCACCACGAGATAGAGAATATCCGAGATAAAGGTGCCGGTCAGCACCAACACCGCAGACAAAAAGTTCACCGTGAGGATGATGGGGTAGTCCCTGGCCAGAATCGCCTCATAGGCCATCCGCCCCATGCCGGGCCACGAAAAGATGGATTCGATGATCACGGATCCGCCGATCAATCCCGGCAGGATGAGCCCGAACATGGTGACAAAGGGCAGGAGGGCGTTTCTCAGCGCATGCTTGTAATGGACCTGATCCGGCGCAAGCCCCTTGGCCCTGGCCGTGCGGATATAATCCTGCCCCTCCACTTCCAGCATCTGGCTCCGCACGTATCTGGACAGGACCGCAATGCCGCCCGTGGCCCCCAACACGGACGGGAGAAGCAGATGCCAAACCCGGTCCATGAGCTGATGCGGCCAGGACGCGGCCCCCATGCCGAAGGTCTCCATGCCGATGACGGGCACATGAAAGACACTCACCACGAAGATGATCATCACATAGGCGAAGAAAAATCCGGGGATGGAAATCAACAGATACGCAAAGAAGGTGGCGCTCCGGTCGTATATCCCGCCCCTGAAGATGGCGGAACGGATGCCCACGGGAAAGGAGAGGGTCCAGGTCAACAGCGTGCCCACAATGAAAAGGGGTAAACTGTTTAAAAACCGCTCCCATATCTTGAGCAAGACCGGCTGGTTGTCCTTCCAGGAGACGATTTTTCCGGTAAAGAGGTCCTTGTAAAAAAGGAGATACTGGGTATAGAGCGGTTTGTCGAGATGAAACTGCTGACGGAACCGCTCCACCATCTCCGGTGTAAACTTGGGGTTCAGGGGATCCACCTGGCTCGGTTCTCCCGGTGCCAGATGAATGATGAGAAAGGAGATCACGGACACGAAAAAGAGCGTCACGGTTTTTTGAATGATGCTTCTGCCGATAAATGAAAACATCTCATCTCACTCCGCTTTAAATTCCGGCATCTGGGGCAATTTCACCCATTTATTGAAATGAAAGGTGTAATCCCCGGTCGGTGTCGGGGTGATCTTCTGGTACAATTCGGCCCCGTCTTGGTCAAAGTCCTTGATGACGATCCGTTTATCCAGGACCGCGGTCCACTTGGAGACATACAAAAAGGTGTACGGCTGCTCCCGGGCAATGATCCGGTGCAGACGGTGGCATTCTTCCACCTGGCGCTCATGGGCGTATGTCTGGCGGATCTTGATGATGAGGCGGTCCGCCTCCGGGTTTTGGAACCCCACAAAATTGAGCTGATAGGGGTGCGTCTGGCTGGAATGCCATATCTGATAGAGATCCGGTTCGATGCCCATGACCCAGCCCAGGACCACGGCGTCGAAATCGTGCTTGTCCACCCGCTCCTGAATAAAGACCGACCACTCGAGCACATCGGTGTGAACATCGATGCCGATCTTCTTCCAGGCCTCCTGGGCAATGGCCAGAATCGATTTTCGGATGTCGTTCCCGCTGTTGGTGATGAGGGTGAATTCGAATCGCTTCCCATCCTTTTCAAGCCACCCCTCGCTATTCCGGACCCAACCGGCATCCCTGAGCAATTCGAGGGCCTGTTTAGGGTCATAGGGGACCGGCGGGATATCGTGGTCATAAAAATCGGTCTGCTTGACAAAGGGCCCGGTAATTCGTTCCCCCTGGCCGTACAACACGTACCGAATGACGGCATTGACATCGATGGCCATGCTGAGGGCCAGCCGCACCCGCCGGTCGTTAAAGGGGGGCCTGCGCATATTGTACCCGATGTAGGAGTAGCCGAATGAGGTTCCTGAGAAGCTCTGAAATCTCGGATCCTTTTTCAGCCGCTCCACCTGGTGAGGCTGGACCTGATAGCTGTCTAACGTCCCGGAATAGAACTCCATCTCCTGGGTCAACAGGTCCGGGACTATCCGCATCACATACCGCTGATACTGGGGCGGCCCTTCCCAGTATGTGTCAAATCGCGAAAGCGAAATAAACTGGTCCGACCTCCATTCCTGAAATCGAAACGGTCCGCACCCCACCGGATGCCGGTTGAAGGCGCTCTGCCGGATGGTGAACTTGTCCGGATCCTCTCCCCGGGCCATGGCCTCCTTTCTGAGGGCCTTCCCGTCGAGGAGGTGTTTGGGGAGCATCCCCATGCCCCAGGTGCCGATGGCCGGGGAATAGAGTCGTTTATAGACCACCCGAACCGTCAACGGATCCACCACCTCCACGCTTTTTATGGGTTCGTAGTCGGAGATGCGAGGCGACAGGGTCTTGGGGTCCATGATGGCCTCATAGGTAAACCGGACATCATCGGCGCTGAAGGGATGGCCATCTTGAAAGGTTACGCCGGGTCTCAGATGAAACACCAGTATGGGGTTGTGTTCCGTGGCGGGGAGAATCTCCGCTCCCCATTGGGCCAACGCATCTCTGTCCCGGGGCGAGTCTGCGGTGAGGTAGCGGGTCGAATCAAACGAAGAAAAATAGGCCGGGCCCAGGACGCGGGTCAGTTGAGTAAAGAGATTCGGATCGACCCGGGTCAAGGACAACTTGATCCGGGAAGGCGCCGCCACCTGGATGTGGACACGCTGCCCGCCCTTCTGACCGCTTTTGCCTCCTTTTTGTTTTTCAACCGAGAATTCCTTGGGGGGCAGCACTTGGATCTTCCGGATATGCATTAAAGACCGCTTCAGTCCCTCATCTTTGTCTTTTGCCCGCGCCTTCGCATCTCTCAGAAGCCTGGCGACCCCCTGGGCGTCCAGGCGGCCGTGTCCCGGTACGATGGTATCGGCATTGACATAGAAGTAGGCGTCTTCAGTGGTCTCCCACGATTCGGCCAGACGGCCTCTGAAGCGGAGATGTTCGTCCCGATCCAGAAGGCCCTCGAACACCAAGGATTCGATCTGGCTGCTGGCGCTATTGGCCGAAAGGATCGGATTTAAGACGGTGGCATCCCCCAAAGACGCCGTGATATATTCCTGGAGTCGTGCGGGGTTCCCCCGCGTCTGCTCCTCATATGTGGGGACCCACAGATACGATTGAATGAGGAAGAGCACGATGAACAGGGGGACCAGTATGAGCAGCCACTTAACGGTCATGATGGGCGAACCAGGGTGGGCATCCGCATGGAATAATCACCATTTTTAAAACTATATTAATAGGTTATATTGATTTTATATTGCATGAGTCGGCGCGGGATGTCAAGGGGTTTGTTGAGATGCCAGGTATTGGGCATGAGGTATGAGATGTTAGGGATTAGGGGTTGTGGACTGGGCATTGG
>JARRPY010000263.1:0-4707 GCA_037382425.1 Deltaproteobacteria bacterium | reverse complement strand
GAGATCGTGGGCATCCGGGACACGCAGAAGACGGTGTGTACGGGTGTTGAGATGTTCCGCAAGATACGGGACCAAGGTGAAGCGGGAGACAACATTGGGGTTTTGCTCCGAGGGACGAAGCGGGATGACGTGGAGCGAGGCCAAGTGGTGGCGAAGCCGAAGAGCATTACGCCGCACACGAAGTTCAAGGCTGAGGCCTACATATTGACCAAGGAAGAAGGGGGCCGACACACGCCGTTTTTTAACGGGTATCGTCCCCAGTTTTATTTTCGGACGACGGATGTGACCGGCGTGGTGACGCTTCCCGAAGGGGTGGAGATGGTGATGCCCGGGGACAACGTGGCCATGGAGGTGAACCTGATCACACCCATCGCCATGGAGAAAGAATTGCGGTTCGCCATTCGCGAAGGCGGCAGAACCGTCGGCGCAGGCGTCATCAGTGACATTATTGAATAGGGGACAAAGGGATGTTAGCCAATCAGAAGATTCGAATCCGCCTGAAGGCCTACGATCATAAACTGCTGGATCAATCTGCATTGGAGATTGTGGAAACAGCGAGAAGCACGGGTGCCAGAGTGGCGGGTCCTATCCCTCTACCGACGGTCATCAATAAATATTGTGTCTTGAGGTCCCCTCACGTGGACAAAAAATCAAGGGAACAGTTTGAGATCAGAACCCATAAGCGGTTAATGGATATCCTGGAACCGACCCAGCAGACCGTTGATTCACTGATGAAGCTCGACCTGGCGGCAGGTGTGGATGTGGAGATCAAGTTGTAGCAACAGGTGAAGAGAGGTCTTGGCATCGCCATCCCGGGCATCGGCCTAAAAAGCCACAGATTTTCCGGGAAGGTGTTCAGGCAGTCTGGAGCGAAATACGCATGGTCAACAAAATTTTAGGCAAAAAATTAGGCATGACAAGGTATTTTCTTGAAGGAGGCATGAGCGTTCCGGTAACCGTGCTTCAGGTAGGTCCCTGTGTCGTCGTGCAAAAGAAGACGCGTGAAAAGGAAGGCTATGACGCCATTCAAGTCGGGTTTATGCCGATGAAAGAGGCCCGGGTCAATCGTCCTCGGCGGGGACACTTTAAGGCATCCGGGGGCAGGAGTTTCTCTCGCCTCAGGGAAATTAAGGTGGACGACCCCAACGAATTTGAACTGGGCCAGGAGATAAAGTCGGACGTGCTTTCAGTGGGTGACCGCGTTCACGTGAGAGGATTAAGCAAAGGGCGAGGATTCAGCGGCGTAATGAAACGATGGGGATTTTCCGGTGGTAAAAAGACGCACGGCTCTCGCACCCATCGAATTCCGGGGTCCATCGGATGCAGTGCTACGCCCGGCCGGGTGCTGAAAGGGAAAAAACTGCCCGGTCAAATGGGCAACCAGAATGTGACGGTCAAAAACCTCAAGGTAGTGGATGTCAGGCCTGAAATGGATATTGTTCTGGTTAAAGGTGCGGTCCCGGGGAGCCGAAATAACATCATTGAAATCGCCAAAGTGTGAAACGCTTTTCTATATGACATTTTGGGGTCGACAAATTAATGCGTTGCGGGAGAATTAATTAGAAAGGCCCCATTGATCTCGAGGCAGTATCTATGACGCGTTTGGACGTATACAACATAGAAAAAGAAAAGGTGGCGGAGATTGAACTGGCACCACGGGTTTTCGACGTCCCCATAAAGAGCCACGTACTTCATCAGGTGGTGGTCAGTCAGCTGGCCAACCGGCGATCGGGCACGGCTTTCACAAAGGGGCGTTCCGAAGTCAAGGCTTCCGGAGCAAAGCTTTGGCGGCAAAAAGGAACCGGTCGGGCACGTGTTGGATCAAACTCATCACCAACGAGAAAAGGTGGCGGGGTTGCCTTCGGTCCCAAACCGCGGAAATACACCCAGCACATTCCGAAAAAGGTCAGGAAGGCTGCCCTGTGCATGGCCTTGACCGATAAGGTCCGAGAAAATCAACTCATTGTCGTCGATGATTTCACGCTGCCCGAGATCAAGACGAAACGGTTTGCCCAAACCCTGGAGCGGTTTGATGTCAACAAGGCGCTGATTGTCACTCATGACAAGTCCGTCAACCTGGAAAAATCCTCTAGAAACGTGCCCCGGGTGAAGGTGATGCGACATGAGGGCCTGAATGTGTATGACGTCTTGAAATATGATCACCTTTTCCTGGAAAAGCCAGCCATTGAGAAAATAGAGGAGGCATTGGGTTCATAGTGGATATTTACCAAGTCATTATCGCGCCTCACATCACGGAAAAGGCCAACCTGCAAAAAGGTGAAGTCAATCAGGTGTCTTTTAAAGTGCATAAGCGCGCCAACAAAATAGAAATCAAGAAAGCGGTTGAATCCCTATTCAAAACCAAGGTGTTGAACGTCAGTACCATGAGCGTTCGTGGAAAAAAGAGGAGAATGGGGAGGACGATGGGGAAACGGCCCGACTGGAAAAAGGCGGTTGTCAAACTGGCACCAGGCGAGAATATTGAGTTCTTTGAGGGAACGTGATCCACATCGTCGCCCATATGACAGTTGAGCCCCGACGGGCGCTATTTCAAGGATCTGGAGCACGACATGGCGATTAAGAAAAACAAGCCGACCTCCCCGGGACGACGATTTCAAACGTCGTCTACATTTGAGGAGATCACGCGCGATAAACCGGAAAAAAGCCTCCTTAAGCCATTAAGAAAAAAGGGAGGAAGAAACGGCAACGGAAGGATAACCGTACGACATAAAGGCGGTGGTCATAAACGGGCCTACCGGATAATCGACTTCAAGAGAGACAAAGACGGGATTCCGGCCAGCGTGGCCGCCATCGAATACGATCCGAACCGTTCAGCCAATATCGCCCTGCTCCACTACACGGATGGAGAAAAACGATATATTTTGGCGCCAACCAAGCTGAATGTGGGGGACCAGGTGGTCTCGGGTCCGGAGGCTGAAATCCGAATCGGAAACGCCCTGCCGCTGAAGGCCATCCCGCTGGGGACACACGTCCACAACATTGAACTGAATGTGGGGCATGGTGCGCAACTGGCGAGGAGTGCCGGCAACTATTGTCAACTGATGGCCAAAGAAGGGAAGTATGCGCAACTCAAACTCCCCTCTGGAGAAGTCCGAATGGTATTTCAGGACTGCAAGGCAACCATAGGGCAGGTAGGAAATCTTGAACACGAGAATATATCGCTGGGAAAAGCCGGCAGGAAACGATGGACCGGAAAAAGGCCCCATGTCAGAGGCGTGGCCATGAACCCTGTTGACCATCCGCATGGGGGCGGCGAAGGCAAGTCCTCTGGAGGTCGTCATCCCGTCACCCCGTGGGGGGTTCCCACCAAGGGATACAAAACCCGAGTCAAGAAGGGCAGTGACAAACTCATCGTGAAACGTCGAGCCAAATAGGAGAGGGATCTGGACGCGGTTGGTGCATGACCCCATGACAAAAACAGGAGGAGAGGATTGGCAAGATCTTTAAAAAAAGGACCGTTTGTGGACGGGCACTTGCTTAGAAAGGTAGAGGCGGCAGGCGGCGGCAAAAGCAGAAAAATCATCAAAACATGGTCGCGTAGATCTACCATACTGCCTGAGTTCGTGGGTCTGACGTTCGCGGTTCACAATGGAAAGAAATTTTTGCCCGTATTTGTCACGGAAGATATGGTGGGACATAAACTGGGCGAATTTTCTCCTACCAGGATATTTTACGGACACGCCGGCGACAAGAAATCGAAGCTTAAAGGAAAAAAATAGTGGCCTGATGCTGGCAACCCCGGCCGAAGCCATGGCTTTTTTTGAAAAAGGCTTATTTTATTCGAACGGCCAAGGATCTGTTCAGCTAAACCCTAACCATCGGAGATTATTTTAAGAACCAAAATGGAAACCAGAGCGGCGGCAAAATTTATTCGTATTTCCCCTCAGAAGATTCGACTGGTAATGAATGAAGTCAGGGGGAAAAAAGTAGAGGAGGCACTGAATCTGCTGACGTTTTCGCCCCAGCGGGGCGCCCGCTTATTAAAGAAGTTGATCGACTCAGCGGTTGCAAACGCACAGGAGAACACAGGCTCGGATGTGGATACGCTATATGTGAAGCGTATCTATGCGGATGAAGGCCCCACATTGAAGCGATGGCGACCACGGGCCCTCGGTCGAGCAACGAGGATCAATAAGAGAACCAGCCACTTAACGGTCGTCCTAGACGACGAATAGGACATGGTTTATCCGCTAACAGAGCTTAAACGGGCCCTTCAAATCTGAGTGGAGGTGTAGATTGGGACAGAAAGTTAATCCAATCGGCTTTAGACTGGGAGTTACAAGAACGTGGGATTCCAGGTGGTATGCCGGAAGTGAGTATAAAAACTTTGTTCTTGAAGATCACAACATCAGGAAGTTTTTGAAAAATCGGGCGTTCCAGGCCGGTGTATCAAAAATCGAGATCGAAAGAGCGGCCAATAAGGTCAGGATCCGAATGCATACCGCACGTCCGGGAATTGTTATCGGTAAAAAAGGCGTCGAAATTGAAAAGCTGAAGAGTGACCTCGAAAAAATGATTCGCCGAGAGGTGATCCTTGATATTCAAGAGGTGAGAAAAGCCGAGGTCGATGCCCAACTGGTGGCCGAGAATGTGGCCATGCAACTGGTCAGACGCGTTGCCTTTAGACGCGCCATGAAAAAGAGTGTCGGGTCGGCCCTTCGTTTGGGTGCACAGGGGATAAAAATT
>JARRPY010000262.1:0-4707 GCA_037382425.1 Deltaproteobacteria bacterium | reverse complement strand
ATTCTAAACGTCTTGATGAGCCGGCCCGTAAACGCCACATCCGCTGCGGTAATGGGAGACCCATCCGACCAGTTGCCCGGTCTTATAGACACCGTATAGGATAGAGTGGTTGGATCATATACGGGTCGGCCTGCGGCCAGCCAGGGGATCAAGTTCAGGGTTTTTGGTTCTCGGATATAGAGAGGTTGGTAGATCTGGCTCAGGACGCGGCCGGACCAGGCGTCCGAGGCCAGCCACACATTCAGCGTCTTGGGTTCCTGGAGGATGCCGATCCGAATGGCATTCGTTTGGGCAAGCCCGGATCGTGGACATAAAACGAAAATCCCCATCAGAGAAAGAAATAGTGTGAACCAGAGGTATGAACTGATTTTTCTGAATAAATTAGCCGTTCCTCTCATGGCATCCTCCACATGCATTTAAGAATACGTGGCGCCGTTTTACCTCGACCTTGAGAGTTAAACGCCGATTTCTGTAAATATGAGGCATGTCAATTTTTTAATCCGCATCTAGAGGCCTGGCCTCATCGATGAGCATGATGGGGATATCATCCTTAATCTCATACATCAGTTTGCAGTGCTCGCAGATCAGTCCATCTCCGGACTCGGTCAAGTAGATATCCCCCTTACACTTGGGGCATGCGAGTATATCCAACAATTCCTTGCTTATGGCCATGATTCTCTCCTCTCTTTTGTTGCGCTTTATTCGGCACGGTTTCATAAAAAATCGTCCGAACGGACTCGAACACCCGGTCGGCGCTTATCTCCCGCATACACGTTTTATGCGTGCAGCGCCTTTTGAAGCAGGGGCTGCATACCATCGGCTCTCGTACGATCTGATGACCCTCGCCATAGGGGCCCGTACGCCAGGGCGCCGTTGGCCCGAACAGGGCCACCACCGGACATCCCATGGCAGCAGCCATGTGCATGGGACCGGTATCCGTGGTGACCAAGAGTCTGCATTTTTCATATAATACCGCGAGTTCCTTCAGGTTGATTTCTCCTGCAAAATTGTGAGCCGCCCCCTTCATGACTCCCGTTATACCTGCTACAGTGCTTCGGTCCTCCTTGCTTCCCGTGAAAATCACCTCACAGGATAACTCAGACGCGATCCGGTCCGCAAGAGAGGCAAATCGCTCCACCTCCCACAATTTGGTAGGCCACTTTGCCATGGGGTTGATGGCCACAAGCGGTTTGCCATCAAGGCCGTGGGGGGCCAGTTTCAGATCCATCGCCTGCCTGTCCGCCTCGAACACCGGGATGCGTCCCTCCCATCGGTCCCAATGGCAGCCCAGATAGCGCGCCATCTGGAGGTACCGATCGATCGCATGAAGGTCATAATTGACCCATACGGGCGGTTCATTCAAAAAAAGTTGCGCCCCTTCCCTCGAACCGCTCATCCCGACCTTCCGCTTACCCCTGGAGACTCCTGCGAGGACACCGCTTTTCAACAACCCCTGGAGGTCGATAACCAAATCGTATTCCCGGGATCTAAGTCGGTTTAAAAACCCCTTGATCTCAAGGGCGAGTGGGCGCCACTCTTTATCCTTACTGAATCGTTCCACCAGCGATCTTCGCGGGGACACCAGGACCCGGCGAATCTTCGGATGGCCTCGGACAATGTCATCGGCCGGGTCTTCAACCACCCAGTCTATCTGTGCGTATGGAAAATTTTCTTTCAAGACTTCCAAAAATGGAAGCGAATGAACCACGTCGCCAATCGCGCTGAGCTTTATGATCAAAATCTCCATGATCCCGAACGATCCCGCCATCTCAAGGGTTATGCACCATTGTCCGCTGCGTTCTCAGATGACGCTGACCTGCCCTCCATTCGTTCATGGAGGCATCGGACTCTCGCATGGGTATTCAGGTGATAGGCGGACTCGATCTGTTTGGGCCACGGTTTGGGATCCCATTCTTTCTCTTTGACGCGCATCACCGTCCGTTCGATATCCCCTCCTTCGGCCCGGAGAAATCCCTGGACCATGGACACGTACGCGTCGGCCTGATCGACGGCACGCGCCATATGGCCGGTGGCGTCCGAGCCGGTCATGACCACTCCATGCCCCGGACAGAGGATCCGGACGTTCAGTGTGGATAGGTCTGTCAGTGATTTCAAGTAGGTATCGTAATCTACCAAAAATTCCGTGTAAATGTAACCCGTCCCGTCATCACACCCCACGGCTTCGGATGCCACAAGGATGCATCGCTCTGGGATCCAATAACTCATGAAATCCCACGTATGTCCGGGTGAGGATATGCACACGACCTTCATGTCCTGCCCAAGGGGGAACGTCTGTCCGGGATCGAGCATCAAATCGAGTTCAAATGCCTCAAAAGGGGCTTCATCGATGGATGCCACGCGCAAAGAACGGATCTGACGGCCTGCTTCCCGGTTGAGCGATCGGATCGTTTTCACGGCACGAGGTCTTTTCAGGATATCCTGCACCTTCTCGGATCCGGCGATCTTGAGGTCAGGCCAGGTCTTTTTGAAGTATCCTGCGGCACCGATGTGGTCAAAATGGGAATGGGTGAGGAAAAGCACCTGAGGACTTCGGCCCCCTAGGATGCGCTTTATGTCCGCCTCATACAGCGGCGCCAGGGCTCGCAGACCCGCATCGAACATGACCGGGACATCCCCGTCCAGCAGATACACCGGCATAATCGGGTTCCCCACCACGTAGAAGTCCTCTGCAATTTTTCCGGTTTGACGGATGCGCATTTCATAACTCAAGAAATCGAACAGTGAGGGTCATGAGAGTGGATAATAGGAAACCCGGAACAGGGTGTCAACCAAGGGTTACGCCGTTCAGAAATTCCCATTTTGGGAGGATAACCTTGTGGCACGTTCAAATGAAAGTCAACTCATAACGAGGAAACGGTGATTTTGTTTTACCATCCAAGTCATTAAATTTGAAAGGAGAACTCATCCATTTCGGAGCCCTAACCGTTTGGATGACCCGGTTTCCCCGTTGGAACGGGATCTCCGACAGGTTTCGGGCCCGTCCCGGCGCGACGCGTAGGGTTCGAAGACTGTAATCCGGGTTCTCTTCGTATTCCGGTCCTTGGTAACTGTCAGGGCGATCCAGGTCTGGGCCAGGGTTTCAGGATAAAGCATTTCGTCCTTTTCTGACACCTGAACACTGGAACCTCTCAACATATTCAAAACCGCCAATGAGTTTATTAAACGCATATTTTCTGCTTAGAACAGATTCACCGTGATAATGGAAATTGCTGTACGCCGTTATTTTGAGAAAAACTCACAAATTTCAGGGGGTCCCGATTGGCCGCAAAATTAAATCTTGCAAGCTATAAAACGCTTTGATAAGCTGTAAATTAATAGAGCTTGTGAAAAATATCTCTAAATGGAAGGAGGTGAAATAGGATAGCACAGGATAATATCAGGAATTGAACTGAGACAACCTGTTCCATACGAAAGGAGGACCACCATGGGAAGCACTTACAAAATCATAGAACTGGTTGGAACGAGTGAAACCTCCTGGGAAGATGCGGCCAAGACGGCCCTGGAAACCGCCGGATCAAGCATTAAGGATCTCAGGATAGCCGAGGTCACCAAGCTGGACGCGACCCTTGAAAACGGGAAAGTCACCTCCTACCGCGCACGGTTGAACGTTTCGTTCAAGTACACGAAGTCATAGTCCCCTGCGTGAATGAGGCCCCCTGAGCCAAACACAACACGCAACCTGCGGACCGCCGTCCTCGCTCATGATTCCGGAAAACTGGCCATTTCCGGTTAATCAGAGGCCCGGAGGGCTCTTACCTGGCGAAGGCGGTTTGGATTGGGGGGCCTTCTCACACCTTTTCAGGATCCGCAACTCCCGCTGAACGTTTCTTCCGGGCAAGGTGTAAGGAATGGATTTAAACGCCGACATACGGTGCTTCGAAAGCGTTTCGTTATCCTCCGATCTCAGTCTACCGTGTGTGCAGCCGTGGAAGGTCACCATCAATCCACCATGCCTCAGGTGTGGCGCACACCAGTTCATCAATACAGGCAAGTGGGTAAGGGCCCTGGACGTGATGACATCATAGCCATCTCTTTCAAGGTTCTCCGCCTGTTCCTGGATTCGGCCCCCGATCACCTCAATGTCTTTCAAGCCCAGGGTACGGATGACATGCTTTAGAAAACTCACTCTCTTTTTCTTAGGTTCCAATAGATGAGCGGTCAGGGAAGGCTTCAGGATTTTTAGCGGAATCGCCGGGAAGCCTGCGCCGGAACCGATATCTAGAAAACGCCCTGCTTCGGGGAAAACGGCGGCGGGCAGCATAGAATCTAAGAGGAGTTCATTGACGATGCGATCCTTTGATTTCAGGCCTGTGAGATTCATCTTGTTGTTCCAGAACATCAATTCATCGACGAAAACCCACATGCGATGCATCTGTTCTTCTGAAGGCGTTAAGTGAAAATCTTCAAGCCATGACATAAGCGCTTCAAATTGTCTTTCACTAAAGGAGGACAATTGATCTCCATGCTTTTTCACAAGGCGTTCGATTAACCTCAGGGAAAAAAGATTTGATTTTTAGACCTCAATCATTTAGATTGCTTGCGATCTCTTCGGCTTACGGAACAAGCCCTTTTCCTTTATACTTAATAATATGGACATCCGCTCGATTACCAAAGAAAATTTTTTTCAATTCATCACAGCAAAACCGCAAGATTGGCATTCGAACTATCTAAGCATGTATTCGAGCC
>JARRPY010000261.1:0-4722 GCA_037382425.1 Deltaproteobacteria bacterium | reverse complement strand
ACTCGGCGTCATTGGGAAACCGTTTCTTCCACTGGGCGAATTTTTTATCCACCTGCTCGTTGTCAACCTTGATACCCTCTTTCTTGCTTTGTTGGTAGAGGAGTTCCGCCCCGATTAGTCGCTCCAGTGTCTGGGACTTCAATCGTGCGAGTTGGTCTTTGCCAAGGGGCTTCCCGGAACTGGCCGCCCTTTGCCGCAGCGCGTTAAGGCTCCGGTTCAGTTCTGCCTGTGTTATGGCGGTTCCGTTTACCTTCGCGACCACTCCATCGGGATTCGCGTCCGTTTCTGCTGATACCTGCCATGCACTCAGGGTAAGGGCAAAGGTGACGGCCATGATACCGATCACCATCCCTGTTCTTTTCTTCATCAAGACATCTCCTTTCCTAACTCAAAGATAAAACATCGTCTAAAAGCACGTCGGCCGTTTCTGGAACGGCCTGCCGTTCCGCGAAATCATCAAACCCACCCATAGCACCTTTGTTTTGTGTTTCGCAAGCGCTAATTTCTGAGGCGATCGGCATCTATTATGTTCTGGTGTTGAGGAAGGCGTGAGACGTCAGCGGAAAGAAACTGGATTAGGCAATTTTCTTCCCTTTTTTGCCCGACCCTGATACGCTCAGGGGTCGATATCCCGTTAATCAGGAATTTTGGTATGAAGGTGTTGTCGAATGGCTGAACGACCACTTCTCAAGGCGAAAAAGGAGAGGCTCTTCGAAATCCTGAGTGACCTCGATACCCTTTTGGTGGCGTTTTCCGGCGGGGTGGACAGCGCATTTTTGTTGTTCGTGGCGAATGAGGTCTTGGGAGAAGGCGTGCTCGGGGTGACCGCCGTGTCTCCCATTCATCCGGCCGAGGAAACAGAAACTGCCATCCGTTTTGCCGAGAGGCACCGTATCCGACACCTGAGCGTCGATTCACATGAAATGTCCCTTCCGGAGTTTCTGGCAAACGGTCCGGATAGATGTTACCACTGCAAAAAGGCCCTCCTGGACCGGTTGAAACAGGTGGCCGCGGAAAGGAGCATCTCTCACATTGTCCACGGGGCGAACACGGATGATTTGCACGATTATCGTCCCGGGTTTCGGGCGGCAGAGGAGGCCGGGGTCCTATCGCCATTCATCCGAGCCGAACTGTCGAAAGAGGAGATTCGCTTCTTGGCAAGACAGATGGGCCTTTCTGTCTGGAACAGGCCGGCTGCGGCGTGTTTGGCCAGCAGAATACCTTATGGAAGCCCGGTGACGGAGAGCAAACTTCAGATGATCGAAGCTGCGGAAACCGTCCTGACGGATCGGGGATTCAAGGGAATGCGGGTAAGACACCACGATTCCGTGGCCAGGATAGAGCTTCCCGGAGAGGGGTTCGGCAGGGTGCTGGATACGCAATTGAGAACAGAGATCGTAGAGAAACTTCAGGAGATCGGATTTACTCATGTCGCGTTGGATTTGGAAGGGTATGTGTCTGGCAAAATGAATCGGGAACTTCCACAGAAATAGCCGGATGCATAACATTTTAGGCGTTTGAAGCGCGGGCATGACGGTCTCTCTTGAAGGAACTGACAGCGCGTGTTTATCAAAAGGGTCAAGTAATACCCAGATGTTGATATTCATCATGGACGTCGAGGTGGTGAGAAAATGATTTTGGGTCTCGATGTGGGGGGCACACAGACGGATGCGGTGCTGGTGGAGGAGGGGCAAGTGGTCCGTGCGACCAAGACGCCCACCGGTGATGATCTCCTCGCCACCCTTAGAGAAGCCGTCGATCATACGCTCTGTGACCTCGATCCAAAACGGATCAAACGGATGGCGTTTTCCACCACCATGGCCATCAATGCCATTGTCCAGGATCGATTGGAGCCCACCGGTATGATTGTCTCTGCCGGGCCCGGTATGGATCCCGAATGGTTTTCCATAGGGCCTTCATTTCATGTGGTGGATGGGTGCATCGACCATCAGGGATACGAGGTGAAACCCCTCGATGAGAAGGATGTTAGGGGGGCATTATCCCGCATTCAGGACATGGATCTCCGGGTTTTGGGTCTGGTGGGGAAATTTTCCGTACGCAATCCGATTCATGAGAGGCAGATGGCACAATGGGCCGGAGAGGCGTTCCTTCATCGGTCCATGGGCCATCTGAATTCCGGTATCTTGAATTTTCCCCGGCGCATCGCCACCACCTATCTCAATGCGGCACTGTATCCTGTCCAAAAACAATTCTCAGACGCATTGAATCGGATATTGGAAGAAAAGGGCCTGTTGGCCTCACGATATATCCTGAAGCCGGATGGCGGCACCTTACCATTGGACCAGGGGAATGTTCTGCCTGCTCGCACGGCTCAGTCCGGTCCCGCAGCCAGTGTGATGGGGGCGCTGGCGCTTGACGGGTGTGAAGGCACCACACTGGTACTGGATATTGGCGGGACCACCACGGATATGGCGGTGATTCTGGACGGCGTCCCCCTCATGAATCCGCATGGGATCAAGTTGGGTGGGTATCAGACGTTGATTCGGTCATTGCTGACGCACTCACTGGGATTGGGGGGTGACAGCGAAGTATGTGTGGGGAAAAACGGTGCGTTAAGGATTGGGCCCCAGAGGAAGGGGAATCCAATGGCCCTGGGTGGGCCGGCTGCAACCCCTACCGATGCGATGATCGCCTTGGGACTGTTGAATGTGGGGAAACGGGAAGGCGCCGTTGCGGCGATGGACCGCCTGGGCGAGTCTATGGGCATGACCGGCGGAGATGCTGCCGAACGGGTCTTGACGCATATGGCGCACACCATTTCGGATTCGGCCGAGGCCTTTTTGCGCGAAATCAATTCTCGGCCGGTGTATACGGTGCATGAAGTGCTTGAAGACACCCGAATAGATCCCACGTCGGTTCTGGTGATGGGCGGACCGGCCCCTGAGGTCTCACCATATCTGGCTCGCTCTCTGAACCTGCCATGCCGAGTACCGCCCCATCATGATGTGGCCAATGCAGTGGGCGCGGCAGTGGCACGGGTGACCACTTCCGTGACCCTTCAGGCGGATACCCAACGCGGGAAGGTCATCATCCCGGAGGCCAACTTTGAAGAGGATGTGGGCGCTTCGTTTGATCTGGCGGCCGCGGTCGATCTCGGTCAGAAAATCCTTGGGGAGCGGGCCCACCTTTTGGGCGCGGATCAGAGGAGTTTGGAAACCGTTATCACTGAAAGACAGATGTTTCATATGATTAGACGGGGAAGAATCACCGGGAGAAATATACGCCTGAAACTATCTGTGGTGCCCGGGCTTGTCTCCCAATGGACCAGAGCACGTCATCCGGAGAGGATAAGAGAATGATTAAGGCACCCAGAAGAACCGGCTTGGTCTTTTTCCCTGCCTATGACTGGGCGATTTCGCCGAATCATCCTGAACGGGAGGAGCGTCTCCTCTACACCCAAGACCAGGTATTGGAAGAGGGCCTGTTGGACATCAACGGGATTGTGGAATACCGTGTCCACCCGGCTGCTTTCGAAGATATTCAACGGGTGCATTTTTGTGTGCCGGATGAGGCTACCGTGACCACGGAGAGTCATCTGATCGCCGCCGGTGGTTGCCTCGTGGCCGCAGATGCGGTCATGAAGGGGGAGGTGGAGAGTGCCTTTGCCCTGGTAAGGCCTCCAGGTCACCACGCCATGCGGGTGGTTCACGGTAACCGAGGATTTTGCAACATTAACATCGAAGCGGTCATGATCGAGCACGTGCGTGACACCTACGGGGTCCAAAAGGTGGCCATTGTGGATACGGACTGCCACCATGGAGACGGGACCCAGGATATCTACTGGCATGATCCGAATACCCTCTTTATTTCCATCCATCAGGACGGCCGGACCCTCTACCCGGGGTCCGGTTTTCCAGAAGAGACCGGGGGGCCGAACGCACTGGGCCAGACAGTAAATATCCCGCTTCCTCCGGGCACCGGCGAGCGGGGTTTTTTGTATGTGATGGATGAATTGGTGATGCCGCTTTTGAAGCGGTTTAAACCCGAGATGGTGATCAATTCAGCCGGCCAGGACAATCACTTCAATGATCCCATCACAAACATGAATTTTTCAGCCCGAGGGTACGCTGCGCTTAATGCCAAACTCAACCCCCATGTGGCCGTGCTCGAAGGCGGATACGCGGTGGAAAGTGCACTTCCTTATGTCAACGTAGGGATTATCATGGCCATGGCGGGATTGGATACATCCACGGTAAAGGAGCCCAATTACGATCGCGACTACCGGCAACAGCCCTCTGAAATCACGCGATATATCGAACAACTGGTCGCCGACCTAAAGAAGAGATTCCTGAAAGCATCCGCCGAAGGCAATGCCTACGGGGATGGGGACGTGGTGGAGCGAAGCCGGGACATCTATTACGATACGGACGGGATACAGGAAAGACAACACGAAAAAATCCGCGCCTGCTCGGCGTGCGCCGGTGCCCTGTCCATTGCTTCCACATCCAATCGAGGGCAACACATCCTGGCCGTCCACATCCCTCGTCACGCCTGCCAGCCATGCCGGGAGCAGGCCCATATCTGGCTTGAGCAGGGGAAAAAGGGGGCTTTTTCTCACCTCTATCTACAGGATCGGCAGAACAATGCCTACACACGCATCTAGAATATATGTGTTTTAGATCTTGTTTTTTAGAGCAGAGGGGCCACCATTCTGACGACGCCTTCACCCAGATCCCGCAAAGACCCCACATGTCTGACGCC
>JARRPY010000260.1:0-4773 GCA_037382425.1 Deltaproteobacteria bacterium | reverse complement strand
CCGCATAGATTGTAAATAGTCGTGATAAAGTGAGCCAGTCTGGAAGGGTTTTGAGGTTCATAGTAGATTGATAGATTTACTGCCATGCTTATACGCTGAGAAAAAGGAGTAATATGCCTCGGACAGAAAGTAATCCAGCATCGCTTGAATCCGAACGGCGCGTGATCTATCATGAAAAGAACATCGGTCTGCAAAGGCCCGATCAAGACCCCTTTCCCGTCAAAAGAATCCTCATCTGAGCAAACCCACTGGAAGGTGAGCGGCAAGAACAGCGCTGCAGAGATACTGGGGCTCAATCGCAGCACATTGTGCGCCCGGATGCGAAAACTGGGTATCCACCAGCCGTGAGCACCCGCGTCGATGGGCTATCAAATCCATGATCCTGGAAAATGTGCGCCGGCTCTTTTAGCATCACTGAAGATAGACGGTGCATAAACGATCTTTTTGGAATCCCGTCCTGGTTTTACTGCTCGCCCTAAGAGCAGCCCGACAATTCGTATTCACCCACTTAAGGCCTTCAGGACCCCATCAGAGATGTCCACAAAATGTTCATATATGATCATTGATCGTATATGACCATCTTCTGACCCTGGTTTATCTCACCTTCGCGTGCCTCTTTATTATAATATTTGCAATAACATCAATAGATTGGATTAATAGATATTGCAATTGCTGATTCCGGCACGAAGCTTGAATTGGTTATTAAGCAAACGGCTTTATGTTCGGCGGTAGCTCAGGCCAAGGAAATCCTAAATCTATTCCAGCGCATGGTCCCGTCCCTTTGGGGAAAGGAGAACTCTCATGATCCTTCTCTTTATAAGAATGAATGTGCTTCCAGAAAAGCACAAAGAGATGACCCAAACGCTCCTCTCCATGATTGAACCGACGGAAAGAGAGAAGGGGTGTCTGAGCTATGACGTCTTCTGCGACATCGAAGACAAAAACCTCTTAAGCTTGATGGAGGTATGGAAAAACCGCGAATACCTCGACCGCCATTTGAAAACCAAGAGTTTTGGCGTCTTACTTGGAACCAAGAGTCTTTTGAGTGAACCCATGAAAATTCAGATCCACACGGTTTCCCGTTCCGAAGAAATGGCGGCCGTTAGCGCTGCCAACAATAAAAAAATGTGATGTTTCCCAACGCTGGTCGGCAAGGAGTTTCACCATATGAATGTTCTTCTTATTTATCCCAAATTTCCTGATACGTTCTGGTCCTTCAGGTACGCTTTGAACTTCGTACATCGAAAGGCCGCAAACCCGCCGCTTGGCCTGCTCACTGTCGCGGCCATGTTGCCGGCTGAGTTTCAGAAGCGCCTGGTAGACACAAACGTGACTGACCTTACGGATGAGGACCTTTCCTGGGCGGATATGGCCTTCATCGGGGGAATGACCGTTCAACGAAATTCGGCGCGGCAGATCATTATGCGGTGTAAATCGGCGGGCCTCAAGACCGTTGCCGGCGGTCCGCTCTTTACCGCCGAATACGATCGGTTTGAGGATGTGGACCACTTTGTACTGAATGAAGCCGAATTGACCCTCCCCGGTTTCCTTGCTGATTTGGATAAGGGATGTCCTAAACATGTCTACCGCACGAGCGGGTTTTGCGACATTCAAAAAACCCCTGCCCCAATGTGGAAGTTGCTCAATTTGAAACGCTATGCCTCAATGAGCATTCAGTTCTCCCGCGGCTGTCCGTTCGATTGTGAGTTCTGTAACGTGACGGCATTATTCGGACATCGGGTCCGCATCAAAACGGTGGAGCAGATTATTGGGGAGCTGGATGACCTCTACGAGCTGGGATGGCGCGAACAGATCTTTTTCGTGGATGACAATTTTATCGGCAACAAGGCCTATCTTAAGGCCCATCTTCTGCCCGCATTGATCACATGGCAGAAAGGCAGGAAACAGCTCCCATTTAACACAGAGGCCTCGGTCAATCTGGCCGACGACGAAACACTCATGAAGATGATGGCGGCGGCAGGGTTTGATTCGGTCTTTATCGGCATCGAAACGCCCGATGAAGAAAGTCTGGCCGAATGCAACAAACGGCAGAACAAAAACCGGAATCTGCTGGAGAGTGTAAAGATCATACAGCGATCGGGTCTGCAAGTCCAGGGAGGCTTCATTGTCGGATTCGACAGCGATACGCCCTCTATCTTTCAGCGGCAGATCGACTTTATTCAGCAAAGCGGGATCGTGACGGCAATGGTTGGCCTGTTAAACGCTCCTCCGGGTACGAGACTTTATGAACGGATGAAAAAAGAAGGCCGTTTGACCAGTCTCATCACCGGAGACAACGTGGACGGCACCACCAACATACTCCCGAAGATGGGTCTTGATACGTTATCAGAAGGATACAAAAACATCATGCAGCATATTTATTCACCGAAACAATATTATAGGCGGGCGATCACCTTCCTCGAGGAGTATAAGAGGCCCGACATCAGAATACCGTTGGATTTTCATCGTCTGATGGCCATCCCTCGTGCGAGCATCCGTTTGGGCATCATCGGCCGAGAGCGATTCCAATACTGGAAGATCCTGTTCTGGACGCTTTTTCGACGACCCAAAATGCTTCCGCTGACAATTACGCTCGCGATTTATGGCCATCATTTCCGCAAAATCTGCGCCCTGAAGTTTATACGGTGAATCGATAGCGATGCCAACAACTCTATGTTGTGACAATATGGATCAAAACCGGTTCTATTGAGACGGATAAGAAAGGGAGATGTAAACAGGAAAGTGACACGGTACACATTCACGCACACCATTTTCATGTTGGATACGACTTCCATGTTCTAAGGAACGGGGAAGTTGCGGGCTGGGGACGATGACCTCATTCGACGCATGCATGGCGGGGCCATAGCTGGCAAGAACATCGCAACATAATCAAAGGAGGTATTACCGATGAAGACAGAGACACAGGGAAAGCTCAAGTATGGCAGTTGGGGCCTCATTGTCGGGACAGCCATTACAATGATCGTTGGTTTTGGGTGGGGGGGATGGTCAACCGCCGCCACGACCCAAAAGGCGGCCGAAGCGGCGGTACTGACCAATCAGGCGGAGATCTGCATCGCCCAATTTATGAAGCAACCCGATCATAAGGAGAAACTCAAAGAATTAGGAGAGTTGGATTCATGGAAGAGAGCCGAATACATCGCAAATGGCGGGTGGGACAGAATGCCCGGACAGGAGGGAAAACCGGACTATAGCGTCAGCCGAGAATGTGCCGCCGGGCTCGAACGTCTCATGGCAAAATGAGATAGCGGTTAAAGGTAACTCGTTTCTGAGTTACCTTTTCCAATAAATAGGGGCGGCTGCTTTACTCGCGCCACGTCCGTTACACTGCCGGGAATCACAACGTTCGTCATCCCCGGTAGGGTCATGAAGAGAGAAGAACTGCAGCGGTATTGGATTGAGGCATTTTTGAAAGGAACATGAGATGGGAGATAAGGGAAAAAAGGATAAAGGCAGACGTGAAGAACAGAAAAAAGGCAAACAAACCCTAAAGCAGAAGCGGAAACACAAAAAAGACAAAACCGAAACGATATGGGGAGATGCGAAAGATAGGTAATTCAAAGGCGGCTACTACGCCATCTGTAGTTGAGAGAGATCGTGCCCCGAATTGCTAAGGAATACGAAATATCATGGTTCACCTATCTATCGCCGCGAAGAAAGATGTTTGCGGGTCTTGGGTGCAATAATATGCAGAAGGATGCCCTCAAAAAGGTTTGGTGCGTTCTCTTATTCGCGGCGCTGGTGTCTCCAAATTTTCCCGCCGTCGGCTTTGCCGAATCATCATGCCCCGGCATTCACATAAAAATCCACAATATAAAAAACAGCACGGGAACCATAGTTTGTGCGCTTTTCGAATCATCGATCGGCTTCCCGACCGAGTACATGCGCTATGCAATCAGTACGATATCAGTGGAAATTCATGATATGCGGGCACGGTGCGACTTTGTAAACATCCCTCCGGGAATTTATTCGATTGCCGTTATTCATGATGAAAATAGGAACGGCAAACTTGACACCAACTGGCTGGGGATCCCGACCGAAAGCTTCGGCTTTTCAAACGACGCAAATGCTTTGCTGGGGGCGCCTTCGTTTTCCGCAGCCAGCTTCCTGTACCAGGGCCGGGACATGGAGCTGACGATCGGCCTGCAATAACGAGAGAACCCTATTTATACATCGTATCATTAAGAAACAGAAACTATGGGCACAAGAAAAAACGGCATTTCGAGGCAGGCACGCCCGGGCGACATATCTTCAGCAGATCCTGTATGTCTTGTTAGGTGGATTCTATTCATGCGGCTTATGAGGGACACATCAAATTGAACCTATCCCATAAACATGTTGCCGTCATGATGATAATCGGGCTTGTGATGATCATGTTTTTTCGGGCATTCAACCAGTCGGGAAACCGTGTCTCCATCGGTTACAGTGATTTTTTGGGCATGGTTGATGACGGAAGTGTCAGTCAAGTCACGATGCAGGGGGACAACATATCAGGTATGTCTGCGAAAGGCCCTTTTGACACATTCGCCCCGGAAGATCCTCAGCTTATTCCGTTGCTCAGGAGCACTGGGGTAAACATCTCCGCGAAACCCGAACAAGGGGCCTCATGGTACCGGATGTTCCTCTCCTGGGTCCCGATGCTTTTGCTGGTCGGTGTTTGGATATTCTTCATGCGCCGGATGGGGGGTGGCGGTGGAAACCCACTATCCTTTGGAAAGAGCCAGGTGAGTCTGATGTCGGACTCGCGGGAGAAAG
>JARRPY010000259.1:0-4780 GCA_037382425.1 Deltaproteobacteria bacterium | reverse complement strand
GGAATGTGGAGACCTTCAGCAAGCATCGGTCCCACTTGGGCCGTGTCTCCGTCAATGGCCTGCTGCCCGCAGAAAACGAGGTCCACATCGCCTATCTTCTTGATGCTTTCGGCGAGGATCCGGGTGGTTGCAATGGTGTCTGAGCCGGCAAATCGTCTGTCAGTCAGCAAGACGGCACGATCCGCTCCCATGCTGAGGCATTCGATTAGGGCATCTTCCGCCTGTGGAGGGCCCATGCTGACGGCAATCACTTCACCCCCTTGCTTCTCCTTCAAGGAGACGGCCTCCTCCAGAGCATATTCATCAAAAGGATTTAGGATGGCCGGCAGACCCTCACGAATAATGTTGCCGGTTTCCGGATCGGTATCCATCTTCTCCATCTCACCGATGTCGGGAACCTGCTTAATACACACGACGATTCGCACGTATTTCCTCCTGTTGATTTGTTTGGCTAATTCGAGAAAATCTCCCGTGAAGCCACCAACCTGGTTATCTCATTGGTCCCTTCATATATTTGAAGAATTTTGGCATCTCTCACATATTTCTCCAAAGGATATTTCTCGGTGTATGCATGATGGCCCAAGAGTTGTACTCCCGTGTTGGCCACCTCCACCGCCGTATCGCTCACATAGAACTTGGTCAGACTGGTCATGGCCCCCAGCGGGACCTTATTGTCCAACATCCAGCTGTTTTTCCAAACCATGAGCCGTGAGGCTTCTATCGAGGCCAGCATGTCCGCCAGATGAAAGGATATGGCCTGTTGGCCCATGATCTTTTTGACGTCACCCACCGTCTTGAAAAATCCGACGGCATCTTCATAGGCTGCCCGTGCCACGCCCACGCCGACCGCACCGCATGAAAGAACACGAAGCACATCCAGTTCCTTCATCGCAAATATAAACCCTTGGCCTTCTTCTCCCAATCGATAATGCTCGGGGATTCTCACGTCATTCAAGAAAAACCCCGCCGTCCGGGAGGAACGAAATCCCATTTTATCTTCGATTTTCCCGGGAGTCAGCCCTTGGGCGTCACCCGGAACAATAAAGCCTGTGATGCCTTTTATGCCTTTTCCTTTGTCCACCGTGGCGAAAACGGCATACACGCGGGCGATATCGCCATTACTGATAAATGATTTTTCTCCATTCAGCACGTAGTCGTCGCCTTCCCGGCGTGCTTCAGTCCTTAAAGAGCCCGCATCCGATCCCGCGTTGGGTTCTGTTAGGGCGAAGGCCACGAGCCCTGGATTTTCCGTATCGCAAAGAAGAGGGAGGAATTGCTTCTGCTGTTCCTCATTCCCTGCGATCAGGAGGGCATTAAAGGAATTCAACGAAGCGGTAAATGAGATGCCCCCATCGCCGACCGCCAGCTCTTCAAGTACGATGGCGGTCGTTAGGATATCCATGCCGCTTCCGCCGTAACTCTCAGGGACGCCCATGTTCAGAAGCCCCTGCTTGGCCATCTTTGCGAGCAGCGGCCAATGGTATTTCTGAGTCAATCCTTTGTCTATTTTCCAGGCCAGAGGTTTTATCTCCTCTTGCGTAAACGCCTTGGCCTTCTCCTTCCACCGCTTCTGCTCAGCGCTTAATTCAAAACCAATCATGGTACATGAGCCTCCTATTGCTATTAATTAAAGCATGGGCGATGCCCATGCCACGCTACAAGATTCTATTGTTCCGGCCAGAAGTGAAATAGATTATTCCTCCGGGAAAGCCTCCAAATGGGCAGGAGGAGGAATCCACGAAACACTTGAAATGTTTATCACATGTAAACGTGGACTGCAAATACCATTTTGTGCTTATATCGACCATGAATTTTGTCTTGACACAGAGGTTTGCAGTGTTCTACGCATATCACCTAAACTTTGTGGAAGGGTTCCGCCTGCATCTATAGGTATTTTAGGAATCTGATATTCATTAAAAGGACAACGAGAACATAAAGCACGCTCACATACAGGAGGAATGAGATGGCTGAACTGATGGATGTAATCAAGGGCAGGAGGAGTGTTCGAAAGTACCAGGAAAAGGATATCCCGGAGGAATCCCTCAACCGGATTCTAGAATCTGTCAAATGGGCGCCCTCATGGGCAAATACCCAGTGCTGGGAGGTGATTGTCTTAAGGGACGCGAAACTGAAGGCGCACTTGCAGGAGATTTTACCCAAAACCAATCCGGCCGCCAAACACTTTTCAGAGGCCCCCGTGGTTTTGGCTTTGTGCGGTAAATTGGAGCGTTCGGGATATTACAAGAACCAGGTCACGACCAAGTACGGTGATTGGTTTATGTTCGATCTTGGCATCGCAGCACAGAACATTTGTTTAACGGCTTATGATCTCGGAATCGGCACCGTGATCATGGGAATCTTCGATCACGACAGAATTGCAAAGGAACTCGGGGTGCCCGAGGGGTATGACCTGGTGTCTCTGATACCGATGGGGTATCCCACAAAAGAATCCGCGGCACCCAAACGCCGGGAGGTCAGTGAGTTCACCCATTACGATAAATTTTAGTTCGATTTTTCCCGTCGCGGGCCGCCGGCCTCGCGGCGGGTATAATAGATGCGATGAAGGGCCGTGAGATGGGTGGTGATGGCCAGTATCCATAAGGCGGCATGAAGAAAACCAAAGATGGATCCGATGCCCAGTAAGATAATCCGTTCCGGCCGTTCCATGATCCCCACCGCGCATTTTTCAATGACCAGTTCCGCCCGCGCGCGAACATAACTGATGAGGAATGTTCCGCAGAGGACCACGGCCGTGAGAACGGTCATGAGCGCATCGGCCTTTGCGGCAAAATAGGCGAGAATCCCCCCCAGTATGATGAAGTCCGAATACCGATCCGTCACCGAATCGGTAAACGCGCCGAAAGGCATGGCCCGCCCGCCCGCCCGGGCAACGGCGCCGTCCAGCATGTCAAACACTCCGGCGAAGAGAATGATGAATCCGCCGGAGATGATAAAGCCCATATAATAGAAGACCGCCGCAACGGCATTGATTCCCAGTCCGGTGAGCGTCAGAATGGTAGGAGTGATGCGGTGGCGAAGAAGAAACAGGGCGATTCTGGAGAGCAGAATTTCGGTTCTGTTTCCGATGATGCGTCTTAACATGGGGTGCATTTTCCCGATCCGGGAGATCGGGATGTTCTAACAGAACAGTTCCCTTTTATTTTATTTGCAGTTCCTTATCAGTTGGGCCGAACAACGTGCGCAACCATTTGCGCGTTGATGAACGCCTTATTCCCAGACCATTCGTTTTTATGATGGAATAAAACCGGTAGGACATCAAGAAAAATGTCAGCACAGGGGACCCAGGATGTCGGTCTGAGAGGAAGAAAATGGAAACGCTCATGCATTTTTTTGGTGGAGAGACAAAATGACGGGCCCGGTGGACCCTTCTGCGCTCCACCGGGCAGTTTTGTTTACCGCCAGCAGCCCCGCGCCCCGGCATCTGGGCCGCCGCCATGATGGCCGTATCCTCCTCCGGGACCGCGTCCAAAGCCTTTTCCCATGCCGTCCCCGAGTCCTTGTGATAGGAGTCCGTTGATCTGCTCAGGCGTCAGAATCTTGCGCAGGGCCAGACGAAAGTCGGTCCGTTTTTCCTGTATTTGCTTCCATAGATTCCAGATTTCAGCTTGTGTGGCCTTGATCTTGTCCGCATCAAGGGTGGTCTGGAACCATAAGAGCCTCAACTCGGCCCGTTTGGTAAACATCTCACTTTGAAGGGGCAGTGTGTCCCTGAAGTGGGCTTCCTTAAGGTCCCGGATTTTTTGCGTCTGCTCCGGGGTCAGATTCACGGAACTGAGCACGCCCAGTTCCATTCGCCCGCCCGGGCCTCCCCAGTGACCCATGCCTCTGGGGTCGGCCATGGACGTGGCGGCCACCCCCATCATGAGCAAAACCATTGCCAATACAGCGATCTTCTTCATTTTGTTGTACCTCCTTTAGATGTTGGGTGTGTTTGTTTAACCCCGGGAGTTTCCCGATGGTTTGGGTTGATTTGCTGAATAGAATAGCAAAGGTCGTGCCAAGAAAAGTGAGAGGACTCTAACCATTTGATATTAAATCTATTTTATAGAATACGAGGTGGCTTGGGGTGCTGATCTTCGGGGGGAGCGGCAATAGATGTCGAAAATGGGCGGATGCCTTTCGACGGTATTGTCGAATGCGGGCGATTGAACAATTGAGGCGGGAGTGTCCGCATGATCCCGTTGACTTTTGGCCCCACATGGATAGCATGCACCTATGAAGGCGGGAAAATGGCAAGAAAGCCCCGATAAATAAAACCCATGAAATGGACGGCCGGCATATCTAAGCGAAATCCAGCGAGGGAGGGGAGCGGCTCGCGCCCGTTTCTCCAGCCGTTGGCCGTGGCGGTTGTGGGCGTGGCCTTGGTGTGCCTGGCCCTTCTCACCGGGTTGATGGACCTGCGCGCCTTGGATCATACGCTCATGAAATATATTGAACGAAGCGGTCTCGTGCTGGTTGCGGACATCCAGAAGGCGAGCACGCATTATTTTGATCTGTTGCAGCACAGGCCTCCACCCCGGTTGGACGATTTCGGGCTTCCGGATGGTGACGAACCCTCTTTCTCACTCCGCGAAATCATGATCGTGAGGTTGATGGACCTGATTCGAAATCTCGATAGGGTCTTGGGAGACGGTCCCCTGGATGGGGCGCAACTGAAGCATTTTGCGGATAAGGAATCCCTCTGGTTATTGGCGATTTTTGACTCCCGGGGAGATCTTCTTTTTTCAAGCCGACCGGTCCCTCCTTCCATTCGACACAA
>JARRPY010000258.1:0-4789 GCA_037382425.1 Deltaproteobacteria bacterium | reverse complement strand
GGCGATAAACCCGTTGGTGATGAAGTGCTTGCGACCGTTCAGGATCCATTTGTTCCCCTGCAACTCCGCGGTGGTCTGGATGTTGGCCGCGTCGCTCCCGGCTTCCGGCTCGGTCAGGGCGAAAACGCCGATCCACTCGCCGGTGGCCAGCCGCGGAAGATAGCGCTCTTTCTGGGCTTCTGTGCCGTCGATGACAATCCCTTGGGAGCCGATGCCGTTGTTGGTGCCGATTCGCGTGCGAAAACAGGCATTCGCTTTGGACAGTTCTTCGTACACCAGACACTCGCCCAGGACGCCCAGGCCCAGGCCGCCGTAGGTTTCGGGGATGGACAGGCCGAAAAGGCCCAGCTCCCGCATGGTCTGAACCACGTCCTCGGGAATCTGGTCTTCATCCTCTACCTTCTGGCTGATGGGGTCGAGGTCTTGCTTAACAAAACGCCGGACCGTGTCCAGCATCAAGCGAATATTTTCAGGAATTTCATAGTCCATGATCGATATCCTGCCGGTATAACCGGCCGTTTTTGGGTTTAGGAATGAGTCGCGCCTTCAAGGACCGAACAATAGCCACGACGCGCATTGAACGGGTCGCGTTGAGCGCATCATGCGCCGGATTTTCACATCCCCTATCTAGCAACAGCTATGCCATCGCCCCAGGTTATCTTTAACATATTGAAATAATGGAGTTTATTATGGATTTGAGGAGAAACGGTTTTCCTGTAAAAAAAGGCTATGTCTAAAAAAATAGACAATAGAGTGGGCGCTTTTCATGGAATTTAGCGTAAAATTAGGGAATTGGGCCGCACAACTGGCGCATTACAATCGTCTATAATTATAGACGTGTCTAATTTTGTAGACGCATTCACGGATTATGTCAAATTGTGTATCCTCATTTTTTGGTAGAGGCCGCTTCGGTGAATCCCCAGAATTCGGGCAGCCTCGGTTCTGTTTCCCCCGGCGTATCGAAGGGCCCGTTCAATGATACCGCGTTCGACCCGGGTCATTTCCTCGCGCAGGGATTTGGGTTGGACCTGGGTTTCGAGATCCCTGGGAGGGTCTTCCAGAAGATCCATGGGCAGGTGTTCTCGTTTGAGAGGGCCCTCTCCGGCCACGGCCACGGCGCGTTCGATCACGTTTCTCAGTTCCCGCACATTTCCAGGCCAAGGATAGGTCATTAAACGGGACATGGCCTCCGATTCAATGGGGCCGGTACGAATTTTTAGAGACTTTCCGATCTTGGAGAGGATGTGGTAGGCAAGACGCCGCACGTCCTGAGGGATGGTTCGAAGGGGCGGGGTCTTGAGGTGAAAAATGTTAAGGCGGTAATAGAGATCCTGGCGAAACGATCCTCTCTTGATCAATTCCTTAAGGTTTTGGTTGGTGGCGGCAATAACGCGGAAATCCAGGCTCAGGGTCCGAGTGCCGCCCAGCCGTTCAATGGCCTTTTCCTGAATGACCCTCAGAAGTTTGACCTGCATGGGGAGCGGCAGGTCGCCCACCTCATCGAGGAAAATGGTGCCGCCATCGGCAAGTTCGAATTTGCCTGGTTTCCCTTTCCGGCTCGCACCGGTAAAGGCCCCGGCGTCGTATCCGAACATCTCGGACTCGAAAAGTTCGGAGGGGATGGCCGCACAATTGATTTTGACGAAGGGCTTGTTGCGACGCGCACTCAACTGATGGATGGCGTGGGCAAAAACCTCCTTACCCGTGCCGGTTTCCCCGGTGATGAGGACCGCCAAGTCCGAACCGGCCGCATGTGCGGCCACTTCCTTTGCCTGTCGGATGGCCGGGGATTCCCCGACGATCCGATCCAGGGTAAACCAGTCCGAATAGACGGCCTGGAGTTCCTTTTGATAGTAGTCGAGTCGGTCCTCGAGAATTTCCACCTGCCGGACCAGCTCATTGACCTGATCCACATGCCAAAACATGAGCTTTCCGGCCGCCCCAACGACATTTCCCTGATGATCTCTTAGGGGTATACGGGCCACAATCCGTTCCTTGCCGCCCATTCTGAACACCCGACCGATCTCGGCCCTGCCGCTCTCGATCACCCGGGGCAGGAGGCTTTCCGGATTCATTTCCAGGATGTGTCGGCCAAAAGCATCGTCCTGGGAAATCTCATAGAACTCTTCGGTGTGGCTGCTGATGAATCGGATAACGCCCTTCTTGTCCACCAGAATTTGAGATTCGTAGGGATTATCCAAAAGGGCATCCAACAATTCGGATGGAATTCTTTCATGTGAAAAATGCATGGGCTGGGTCCAATCTCCTTAACGGGGAATGACCACGCCATGGCGTGGGAATAAGCGGTGAGGCAAAATAGAATACCCAACCATATCCCTACCGTGCCGTCAGAAGGCGAACCACCTCAGGAAGCGTATCCTCCGCCCATTGATCCAGGATATCATATGGGGTGGCGTTAATGGGATGAGGCATGATGGCGAATGGGTAATCCGGGAAGCCGTGGGCCAGTGCCATGGCCTTCCCGGAGGAGATGAAGGGTTGTGTACAGATCACTGCCGTGGGAATCGCAAGTTTTTCCATGACAATCCCGTCGAGCACACTGCCCGAACTGCAGGATCCTCAGTCCCCGATTCCTGCCACCACCAGGTCCACCTGTCTGGCCAAACCGGCGGCCGCATCTTGGGGGATGCCGTGAGAAGGGGAGGGCTTTCGCACACAGAGCCCGTTTTCTATGCCGTGGCGTTCCTTGAGCATGACCGCGATTTTTTCTATCAGATAGTCCGAATTCTTCTTGCTGTTATCGATGAGTCCCAGGGTAAGGCCGTCCAGACGATCCGGACGGGGCGCCATGTCAAACGTCGTTTTTACGGGTTCGTTGGTGGGGTCGAGTACGGTGATGGCCATCTCTTTTCTCCTCCATTTCTACTTGAGGGATTCCAACGGAACCCCGGTGACGCCTCAGGTCCCTCCTTTGCACGTGGGGCCGATGGGTTCGGTGACGGCTCGGGACATGTGACGGTTGAACCAGCCGAACATGCAGGCGGAAAACCGGCCTGCAATCCCCCCGGCCATGATCAGCATGATCTGATCCGGGGAAGACACGGCCCGGACCATGGTCTCCTCGTCTTCCGGTACGAGGGGGCGCTCATTCAGTCCGCCCCTCTTGAGTTCTGCCAGCGGCCGACAGGCCTTTTCATAAAGATATTCCTGAATGGCTCGTTTTTCCCAGTCCCCGTGGAACAAGCTCTCGTAGTGTTCGGGGCAGATGATGACCGCACACTCCACGTCTCCACCCATATTGAAACTCCCCAGGGCCCGCATGCGGTCGGCAATGGTATTGAGGATATTTTCGGGTTTGAGTGCGCTGTGGTTTTGGACCTGGTTCGGGCCCTCTGCCGCAAAAAGGGTCACGGCACTCGTGTCTTTGGACAACCCTCTCATGACGTGGAGCGGTTCCCAGCGGCTTTCCTGTTCGCCGATACAGAACGTATATTTCCCCGGATGGCCCAGGGTGGACCGGTCAAATTCCCTTCCCCCCAGGTTATAGAGAACCAGTCTCAGGGCCCGGCCGATGGTGGCATTGGCCCGATTGCCTGGGCCCATCAGGTTCTGACCGCTGTTGAGGCCCAGTTCCTGGCATACGGGGCCGTTGATCACCATCAGAATCCCCGCGCCCGCGGTGCTGGCCGAGACCCCGTGCAAGCCGAATTCGGGACGGGATATACCGCGTACGGCCGCCACAACCACCGGAAAGTATTCCGGAAGACACCCGGCCATGACGGCGTTGATGGCGACCTTTTCGGCGGTGAAAACCCGGTTTCGCTCGGGAATGGACCCCAGGACGTCGTCAGGCGCCAGGCCGGCGGTGCCCAGGAATTTCAGGACCTTCGCTTCTGTCGGCGGGATGACGGGAAGCCCGTCTGTCCATCCCTTTTGGAGAAAGGCGTCCACGGCATTTTCTGGATTCTCAAATTCAATTTTTTGGGATACGAGACCTTTCTGCATGGGGCATCTCCTGGGTGATCAATAAAGTAAGGCTACGACAGGTGAGGGGGGTAAGTCCATAGTGAAATGTGTTTTGGATAGTCGGATCTTCTTATCTCCCCCATAAATACCGCTAGGGCTGGCCGCGACGTTTTTGAAGGTGCCCGGACCCACGTACTTTTCAGTCGTTCCCGCTCGAATGAAATATCTCACAATTCCATAACTGATGGCAGGGGCAGAGTACGTTCTCCGTCCGAGGATCTGGGCACGTCGGCGTCTTGTAGGGCTTTTTGCTTGGTTTTAACGGTGATGATTTTTCGGATGCCCAGAAGAAAACGAATCAGACCCGAGATGCCAGATTCGGAATCAGTATCACATTGTATCGCACCACCCTCCGCGTTGGGTATCACAATTAAGGTGGATCGGCGAATAGCCGATTTTCCTTGACATAAGAAGCTTTTTGTTTTTTCATCATTTCCACGTATTCCCACCAATTACCCAACCTCTTTTCCTGAGGTTAGATATGCCAGAAATTCTCAAACTCTGCATGCTCATCTCCTGACAGGGAAAAGTTCCTCTGTTGGGAGTTCACTACCTTTTCTACCCAAAACCGAGCTCGCAAGATTAGGACGATAAGCCACGGGACTTAATAGCCTTTTTGGGAAACCGCTTCTAGGCGGCCAGGGTTCATTTTGGACTGACGCTTAATTGGCAGATGTTGACGCAAAACGGAGCCATCGCAATGAAATGCTCAAAATGTCAGTTTGAAAATCCTGAAGGAATGAAATTTTGTGGTGAATGTGGGGCGAGATTAGAGGAAATCTGCCCCGGTTGCGGTTTTTCG
>JARRPY010000257.1:0-12268 GCA_037382425.1 Deltaproteobacteria bacterium | reverse complement strand
CATGGCTCTTTGTGGTTCTCCTTTTCTGCATCCCACCGGCCCATGCGGAATCCTCTTATCCCATCCTGGCCCAAAGCATCATCAAATATAACCTCAAAGCCCACAAGGAGATGGTGGCTGATGGGGAAGACATGGGCCGGGCGGGTATTCTGTTGATGGGGCCGGAACTGGGGCGAACATTCGGCCTCAAGACCCTCATCGATGAAGACTACACAAAAGCAAAGGCCTTGTACGAGGAAGCCCAGCGGCGCTTCGACGAAGCGGTCCTTGCCATGAGCACCCGGCGGAAAGAAAAAAATCCCGGGATCCATGCCGAACGCGTGGGACAACTGGCACTGGCATACAATCGCGCGCTTGAGGCCGCCCGGCAACATATGCAAGCCTATCGGCTGAAACTGAGCCCTCAAACGGATGACCGGCTCAAACCGGAGATCTGCACCCCGCTTTTGGACACGCTGCTGGCCCACGCCCTCGAGTCGGCGTCCTACAATCTCAGGGACGGGCTGGGGGCCTTCTATAACCGGACCCAGGGGCTCCCGGACACCCATCCGTTTCTGACGCCTGAAAACATTCGTTTTGTAAACCATGTATTCAATGCGTTTGTACGAAACGCCCCCAAGGCGGCCGAAGACCCCTATGATCTCGGCCGGCAGGAGTTGAGCGACCGTTCGAATCCGGGCACCGCTTGGAAAGCGGTCGTGGAATATCGGGCACGGACATTCATTGACGACCTCGATCCCTTGATCAAGAAATGGAAAAAAGGCGGCTATCCGGTGGACCCGCTCCTCTTCATCTCCTTGATGAAGCGGGAGTCCAATCTCGATCCCCGTGCGGTATCCTTTGTGGGTGCCGTGGGATTGACCCAGATCATGCCGGATACGGGGAAGGGTCTCGGCATGAAACACATCTGTAAACCCCCTTATTTCGAGAAAGCCATTGCCTTTTACAAAAAAGAGCGGCACCTCAGGAGCAGGGCAAAGTCCATTATCAAGCAGATAACGGATGAGAAGATGATCCAAAAGGGGAAGACGGCCCGTGACCTGATGCAGAAATCCATTGATTACCGGATAAAGCGAACCAATCTTCTTGCTCGCTATCGAAATGATGTGTTAAAAGGTAATTGGGATGACCGGCTCAAACCGGAGCTTGCCATCCGGTATGGGTATGCCTATTTGTCCCGGATGATGAAGCAGCACAAGGGGGACATCAGCCTGGCCCTGGCCGCTTATAACGCGGGACCGCACCGGGTGAAGCAGTACGACGGCATCCCGCCTTACTCGGAAACGGTGTCCTTCAGAAACAGTGTAATGAGGTTTTACAGGGAATACTTGGATGAATTAGCTCAACTCTCTGAAAAAGCTAAATAATTGAGGACATAACCATGGCTTCTGATGTGCTGAAAAAAAGCGAATTTACAGACTTGCGGCTCTTGAAAAGGGGCAAGGTGAGAGACGTGTACGAGGTGGAGGACAATCTGCTGATCGTGGCCAGCGACCGCATGTCGGCATTCGATGTGGTCATGGACGATCCCATTCCCGACAAGGGAAAAATCCTTACGGGCATCTCCCTGTTCTGGTTCAAAAAACTGGCATCCATTGTGGACAATCACCTCATCAGCAGCGACCCTTCCGAGTTTCCGGCCGCTTGTCGGAAATATGCGGCCGAATTGGAAGGCCGAAGCATGCTGGTGAAGAAGGCGGATCCCCTGCCGGTTGAGTGCATCGTCAGGGGATATCTCTCCGGCTCCGGATGGCAGGAATATCTCGCCACAGGGGCGGTGTGCGGGATTTCGCTTCCCGAGGGCCTGTCCGAATCCGACAAGCTCGATCAGCCTATTTTCACCCCGTCCACAAAGGCCCAAGACGGCACACATGATGAAAACATCTCCTTTGGGGAGGCGTGTCGGATTCTGGGAAAAGAAACAGCGGAACAGGTGCGCCGGCTCAGCCTCAAGATTTACAAGTTCGGTCGGGACCTGGCCGCCAAAAGCGGGATCATCGTAGCAGACACCAAATTCGAGTTCGGCACGGTGCCGGCGAATGACGGCAATGGGCGGCGCCTGATTCTCATCGACGAGGTCCTTACGCCCGATTCATCCCGGTTCTGGCCGGCGGACACCTATTCCCCGGGAGGACCCCAGCTGAGTTTCGACAAGCAGTTCTTGAGGGATTACCTCCTCGACATCAATTGGCCCAAGAAACCGCCTCCCCCAAAGCTCCCCCCCGACATCGTGGCCAAAACGCGAGAGAAATATCTCGACGCGCTCAAACGCATCACCGGCAAAGGGCTCTGAGCCATGGCCCACCTCGTCTGCTTCATAGACGACTCCGACTTCGAACACGACCTGGTGCTTCATGAGATCGCGCCTCGGGCCACAGGGCTCGAATTCTGCCAGACGCATACGTTTGAGGAAGCCAGAGAAACCCTGGGGAACCGCTTCCCGGCCCTCTTCCTCCTGGATCTATGGGGCCAGGATGAGACGGTCCTCGATCCGCATATCACGCCCGAACAAGACCTCCGGAAGCGGATTGAACAATTCCCGACCATCAGAGAAGTCTATGAGGGTTTGGACCAACTTGAGGGCGATACCCACAACGAATACCTCAAACGGCTCTTCACCATCGTCAACTGCTGGCGGACCCTGTTCGAAGAGGTCTGCGACGCCGTAGGTCAGAACAGAAAGTACGGCCTGTCCAATTTGGCGGAGGCCCGAAAACACTATTCCGGGGTCCCCGGCGTTTTTTACACCCGGAAATCGCTCATCTCGGATGCCGTGGCCATGTTTAAGGCCCGGGCCGATGGTCTGTTTATCAAACCCACCGGACAAAACGAAGAGGAGACCCGCCGGCTGACCAGGGACTATGCCCCCACCCTTCAATCGGAACTGCTCCGGATTATCCAATCCGTCCACGCTTAACGGACCGCTTCTCCTCGAAATCGCCTCAGAACGCCCGGGGTGCTAACCCGCGTATTTTTCTAAGCAAACGCTTGGCCTCGCGTGCATCAAAAAGTTGACGAAGCGCCGCTTGACAAACGGCTTCTGATGCTTAGTTTTTCGCTTAATGCCGACAAATCAGTGTGAAAATGTAGGAAAAACTGCCCGTTCCATCAGGAGGAAGATGTGAAACTGGTGAATGAAACGGACAACGATCAGATATTCAACGATAAACAGAGGACCTCTGCCCAGTTGATAGAAAAGGTCCGGGCCCTGGAGTCGGAGAAGGAAGAAAATCGAGATCTTTATCTGCGCGCCAAGGCAGACACGGAGAATATGAAGCGTCGTTTTCAGAAAGAGAAGCAGGATTTGGTCAAATACGGAACCGAGACCCTGATCAAACAACTGCTGCCGGTGGCGGACAATCTCGAAAAGGCCATAGCGCATTCTCAAGAGAAGGTCTCCTTGAAGACCCTGCAAGAGGGGGTAAATCTCACGTTGAAGGGATTCATGGACACCCTGAAGAAGGCAGGGGTAGCACCCATCGAGGCCGTGGGCGAGCCCTTTGACCCCAATTTTCATGAAGCCATGAGTGAAATTGAGGCGAAAGATGCCGAGCCGGGAACCGTCGTGAATGAATTCCAAAAAGGCTATACGCTCAACGACAGGCTTTTGAGGCCTTCCATGGTCGTTATCAGTAAGAAACCAGCCTGAGGGCTGGAAAAGATATCACGCAAAATGATGATTTAAATATTTTGATTTCAAGAAATCCTTGGAGGTGAGGAGGAAGAAAATGGGAAAAACAATAGGAATTGATTTGGGAACAACAAATTCGTGTGTGGCGGTCATGGAGGCCGGAGATCCCGTGGTCATCGCGAATGCAGAAGGAAGCAGAACAACGCCCTCCATTGTTGCGTTTACGGACAGCGGCGAGCGGCTGGTGGGTCAAACCGCCAAGCGGCAGGCAGTGACCAACCCTGAAAACACGGTATTTGCCGTCAAGCGGTTGATCGGCCGAAAGTACGATTCGGACGCCGTGAAAAGAGATATCAAAATACTCCCCTACGAAATCTCAAAGGCGTCGAACGGCGACGCCCATGTCAAAATCAGGGGAAAAGACTACAGCCCGGCTGAGATATCCGCCATGATTCTGACCAAGATGAAGGAAACCGCAGAGGATTATCTCGGTGAAAAGGTGACCGACGCGGTGATTACGGTCCCCGCCTATTTTAACGACAGCCAGCGTCAGGCCACTAAGGATGCGGGTCGGATTGCGGGTCTGAATGTAGAGCGAATCATCAATGAACCCACTGCCGCCTCACTGGCATTTGGTGTGGACAAGAAGGGGGACCGCAAGATTGCCGTATTCGATCTGGGCGGCGGAACCTTTGATATCTCCATCCTGGAAATCGGTGAAGGGGTATTTGAGGTCAAATCCACCAACGGAGATACCCACCTGGGTGGAGAAGACTTCGATCTCAGGATCATCGACTATCTGGCGGACGAATTCAAGAAGGACCAGGGAATCGATCTCAGAAACGACAAGATGGCGCTCCAGCGACTCAAAGAGGGTGCGGAAAAGGCCAAGATAGAACTTTCCGGTTCCTCGGAAACGGACGTGAATCTTCCCTTTATCACCGCAGATGCCAGCGGGCCGAAACACATGAATATCAAATTGAGCCGTTCCAAGCTGGAAGCACTGGTGGATGATCTTATCGAAAAGGTAACCGGGCCTTGCCAAACCGCCCTGAAGGACGCCGGCCTCTCGGCGAGCGATATAGACGAAGTCATCCTGGTCGGCGGCATGACCCGGATGCCCAAGGTCCAGCAGAAGGTGAAGGACATCTTCGGAAAGGAACCGAGCAAGGGCGTGAATCCGGACGAAGTGGTGGCCATCGGCGCGGCCATTCAGGGCGGCGTCCTCAAAGGGGACGTGAAAGACGTCCTTCTGCTCGATGTGACCCCGCTTTCCCTCGGCATCGAAACACTGGGAGGCGTGTTTACCAAACTGATTGAGAAGAACACCACCATCCCGACCAAGAAGAGTCAGATCTTTTCCACGGCCGCGGACAATCAGCCGGCGGTGGAGATCCATGTGCTTCAGGGGGAAAGGGAAATGGCCTCGGGAAACAAGACCCTGGGCCGGTTCCAACTGGTGGGAATCCCGCCGGCGCCCCGAGGCGTGCCCCAGATTGAGGTCACCTTTGATATCGATGCCAACGGCATCGTGAATGTCTCTGCCAAGGACATGGGCACCGGCAAGGAGCAATCCATCAAGATCACGGCTTCAAGTGGATTGAGTGAGGAAGAGATTGAAAAACTCGTCAAGGACGCCGAGATGCATGCCGAAGAAGATAAAAAGAGGAAGGAACTCATCGACGCCAAAAATTCGGCAGACTCCCTCATCTATTCCACGGAGAAATCCATCAAGGAAGTGGGCGACAAACTGGACGATGACACCAAAAACAACATCAACCAGGCCATTGAAAACCTGAAAAAGGCCATGGAGGGCGAAGACGCAGAGGAAATCAAGCGGCTTTCCGAGGAGTTGACCCAGGCGTCACACAAACTGGCCGAGACCATGTACGCCCAGGCGTCCCAGGAACAGGGGCAAGCTGCAGGGGGATCGCCGGGCGCCGACGCCGGGAGTGGAGAATCCAAAGACGACGACGTGGTGGATGCGGATTTCGAGGAAGTCCAGAAGTGAGTTTAAAACACATTTTCTCAAGAAAGGCCATCCCCGCCTTCATGGCGGGGCTGGCCTTTTTTCTGGCCCAATGCCAGCCGAAAGCCCCCCCTCAAGTGAAGGTGGAACCGATTCGTCCGGATCCACTCGCCATGGCGGAGGAATACCGCAAGGAGGGAAAACTGAATGAGGCCCTGGAGAGCTACCAGGCGTATATTAAGCATCACCCTTTCGGAGAGCAGTCCGCCCTGTGCCTCAACCGAATGGCGGATGTTTACCTCGTCCTCGATCATAAAGAAAAGGCCATTGATGCCTTGAGACGAATTGAAGGGGCCTTCCCCGACTATACGGCCCTTTCGGAAACCAGTTACCAACTCACCGAACTCCAATACCAAACCGGACATTACGACGCGGCCAAGGACGAGGGCCTCAAGTGGGTCAAGCGCTTTCCCTCGGACCCCCGACAAAGGGAGATGGGGATCCTCCTCGGCGACACCTATAGGGCACTTAAAGACGGGCCGGAGGCATTTAAGTGGTGGCTGAAGGCCAGGATCGCCTACCCCGATACCACAACGGAAGCAACAAAACTGGACGAAACACTCACAAACATGGTGGAGGAAAGCGGGGCCGAGGCGCTTGAAAAAATGACCACGACGGCTGCCGGCTCCTCCTACGCCCCCCTGCTCTACTTTAGGCTTTCATCTCTTTATCTCAAGAACGACAACCTGCCCGCGGCCCAGCAGGCGGCCACCCGACTGATCGAATCCACGGAACAGGCCAGGTGGATTTCCGCCGGCAAGGATCTCCTTCGAGAGACTCAAGAGAGAATGGCCGTCAGCCCCGGGGTGGTGGGCTGTCTGCTCCCCTTGACCGGTCCCTTTGCCATCTACGGAAAAGAGGCCCTCAACGGCATCGTCCTCGGAAGTGGAATTCCCTCGGGCTCCGAAGCCGATACGGCACTCGAACTCGTCATACGGGACACCAAAAGCGATCCTCGGGAGGCCTCACAAGCACTTGAGGAACTGGCGGACAAGGAAAGGGTGATGGCCGTCATCGGCCCGCTCTCCAGCAAGACGGCCGTTGATGCGGCCGAAACCGCCCAGAAACTGGGCGTGCCCATCATCACCCTGACACACAAGCAAGGGGTCCAAGAGATTGGGGAGATGGTCTTCAGGCATCTTCTCTCCCCCGCACAGGAGATCGACGCACTTCTTGAGGTCGCCATGGGGCAAATCGGTTTTGACCGTTTCGCGGTTCTTTATCCCGACGACCCCTATGGCCGCTATTGCATGACCCTTTTTCGAGACGGGGTCATTAAACGCGGCGGGGCCATTAGGACGTGTGAATCCTATAACACCGATGAAACCGATTTTGCCGATCCCATCCGGAAAATGGTTCATCTGGACGCCCCACAGTCAAAGGTGGTGCAGGAAAGGCTGGCGGCCAAGAGAATTCCCGAGGTGGAAGAGGAAACCATCCTCCCTGAGGCACCGGCGCCCGTGATCGACTTCGATGCGATTTTTATCCCCGATAGTTTTCAGCGGGTGGCCATGATCGCCCCGCAATTGGCCTTCCACGACATCCTGGGGGTGCGGTTAATGGGGACAAGTGCGTGGCAATCGCCCGAACTCCTCAAACAGGCAGGGGATTACATCCAGGAAGCTTTTTTCCCATCCGGTTTCTTCAAAGACGCACAAACCCGCGGGATTAATGCATTCGTTTCGACGTACAGGGCATATTTTGATGCCGCTCCGGGTACCCTGGCCGCCACGGCCTATGACACCATCAGTCTATTGAAACGGGTGATGGATAAACATCACATTCAGACGAGAAACGCGCTTAAAGATGCACTTCTTGCATATCGGGGATGGGACGGACTCACCGGCTCCATTCATTTCACGCCCCAAGGAGAGGCGATAAAGCGCCCCGCCATACTGACGGTGTCCGGGCACGCGTTTATCCAGGACCCTCTTTTTTCCTATCAACCCGGCACAAATGAAGAGTAACACTCATCCCATGGTCTTATTGGTCTGAGTCTCCCTCTCGCTGTTCATCCGCTTCATCCGCTTCTTTTTCCGCTTTCTTCTTCCTGGCCACCATAGATACCAGAATGCCGATCTCATAAAGGACAAGCAGCGGGATGGCCATCATACACTGGGTAATCACATCCGGCGGGGTCAGGATGGTTATCGCAGGAATTTTGGTCGCCTCGCCCTACATTTTTTATCAGCTGTGGATGTTTATCGCTCCCGGGCTGTACCGCCATGAGAAAAAATATGTGGTCCCCTTTATTATTTCCCCCACAAAGAGGATCGTGGAGGAAATAATAAAGGGAACCACATATTTTTTCTCATGGCGGTACAGCCCGGGAGCGATAAACATCCACAGCTGATAAAAAATGTAGGGCGAGGCGACCAAAATTCCTGCGATAAAGGAAACCTTCAAATAGGTGAAAAACATCTCGGGGAGGTTGGTAAAAATAAGTCGGTCTCCCTCGGGCATAACCGCCTTTAAGGGAGCGACCAGGAGTTGAAAAAGCCTCTCGGAAAAAATATAGCTGCCGACGAACCCCACACCCACTGCGATGGCAATGGCGATCAACCTGCCGCGCAACTCCTCCAAATGGCCCAGAAAGGGTTTCTTGTCCGCTTCATCCATTCCGTTCTTCTTTCTCCCCGCCTGATTCGCCCGATGTCTCTTCTAACGGTTTGGTCTTCTTTTCACCCGGTTCTCCGGGGTCAATGCCAGCGTCGGTCTGGTCCTCCTTCAACTCCTCGGTGGATGCGGATTCATCCTTTTTATTCTCGTAGTCCGCCAGCATCTCATCATAATCCGTATACTTCGGCTTTTCGGCGTCCGGATGATCCCCTGCGTCGTCCGCCCCCATTTCCAGGGCATCGTCCAGCCCACTGACCGAGTCCACGAGGTCCTCTTTCGCCTCTTTCAGCTCGTCATCCAGATCCAGGCTTCCCTTGAGTTCATTTGTGGCCTTCTTAAATTCAGCCATTCCCTTTCCCAGACCCCTGGCCAGGTCGGGCAATTTTTTGGGGCCGATGATTATCAGGGCGATGACCAAAATAATGATCAGCTCCGGCATTCCAATCCCAAACATTTCTTTCCTCCGCCAAAAATATGCGCTAAGACAGCACGGAAATGGTGATCCTTATTTATTCACTGAGACAACCACCTGCGGGCGTGAGCCTTCACAGGGTGAACATCATGGCTGTTTCATCACAATCCGGGAATTTGGGGCACTTCAGGCAATCCGCCCATATCTTGTGAGGAAGGATCGACTTGTCGATCTCCTCAAATCCGATATTCGAAAAAAACTGCGGCACATATGTCAGCGTAAAGACCTTATTGAGACCCAGAGACCGGGCTTCGTCCAGGCATGTCTCCACCAGCTTGCGACCGAACCCCAGGCCCTTAACGGTTTCGTGAACAGCCAGAGATTCGATTTCGGCCAGATCTTTCCAGCAGATACCCAGCCCGCACACCCCTTGAATATCCCCCGAGTCCAGGGCCTCCAAAACGAAATAATCCCTCAGATGATCATAGAGCTCACTTAGGGACCTTGGTAAAAGAAGTCCCTGGTCTGCGTAGCGGTTGAGGATCCTGTGAACCGTCTCGATATCTTCCGATTTAATCCATCTTCACGAGAAAGCCCTTCAGACCTTCCTCTTTATAGAGCCTCTCCTTAGTGGCCAGGGCCGCCTGTTTGGTATGAAAGGTCCCGCATCGAACACGGTAATAGGGTTTTCCTTTCACGTAGACTTTATAGCAATATGCCGAATATCCCTTTTCGGTCAACCGGTTTGCCAAACGGGTACCCTCCTGTTCATTGTCCAAAGACGCCACCTGGACCACATAGGATATCTTGGTCGATGGGGTCTGCGGTTCCTTCTTCTGTTGGGCCTGTTTTTCAGTAACCTTTGCTGATGTGTCAGGTCCCGGGCCGGCAGATTCTTCTTTGGTGGAAAGCGTTTTATAAAACTCGAAGTCAGGGTCTTTGGTCAACTCCTTGAGGGCTTCTATCTCCGAGGTCTTCTCCTTGTTGAGCATTTCCTGAATTCGGGCGATCTGGGTCTTGAGTTCGCCCAGGGTCTCGCCCCCCGCCGGCAGGAGTCCACGGCCCGCCAGGACACCCAGGGTGAAAATCCATCCCAGGAGAAAAAGAAGACCGATACTCCACAACAAGATGGCGGTCATCGACAGCTCGAGGTGATACCGCTTCCCCGGTCGTTTTCCGGTTGGCTTCTTCTGATCCTTCATCTCCTCGCGCCTGCCCCTCACATGCGGTCCGGGGCACTCACACCCAGCAGTTTCAACCCGTTTGCAATCACCGTTCTGATACCCCGGGCGAGGAACAACCTGGCCCGAGTGAGGTCGAGGTCGTCCGTAAGGATTCGATGATCGGGAACTTTTGTCCCTAAATTGAAATACCTGTGAAAGGCCGCCGCCAGATCGGTCAGGTAGTAGGTCAACCGGTGAGGCTCCAGTGATTGCGCAATTTCCTGAAGCAGAGAAGGAAATCCGGCCATCATCCGCATCATGGCCAGTTCCTCCGGTAGGTCCAGGTATTCAAAGAGCGACATCACTCGATCCGGAACGCCGATCCCCTCCTCCTCGGCCTTTCTGAAAATACTGCATATCCTTGCGTGCGCGTATTGCACGTAATAGACGGGATTGTCCGTGTCCGCCTTCTTTACCAGATCCATATCCACGTCGAGGGGAGAGTCATGGTGTTTGGTGAGGAACACGAAGCGAACGGCGTCCACACCGACGTCATCGATGAGTTCCTTAAGCGTCACAAAATTTCCGGCCCGCTTGGACATCTTGATCTCACGGCCGCTCGACCAAAGCTTGACCAGTTGAATGAGCATGACCGAAAACCACTCCGGCGCAATGCCGTTCGCCGCCAAGGCCGCTTTCATACGAGGCACATATCCGTGATGATCCGCGCCCCACAGATTAATGGCTCTATCAAATCCCCGACCATGCTTTTGTAAATGGTATGCGATATCCGAGGCAAAGTAGGTGAGTGCGCCATCCGATTTCCTGATGACCCGAACAGGTACCCCTTTTCCCTGACCGCATCCAGCGTTTCTTCAAGAAGGCCCGTATCATAGAGTTCACTTTCAGAGAACCAGACATCAAACCCCACCCTGAACTCATCCAGCACCTCTCTGAGCTCGGCCAGCATGATCTCTTTTCCCCGCCGGGCACAATGGGCTTTTGCATCAGATTCCGACAGACCACCCAGATCCGTTTCATTGGATATTTTTTCGGCCAGTTCGAGGACATATTCTCCATGATATCCGCTATCGGGAAAGGGATATGCCGGATCATCCATCTGCTTAAAACGCGCCCATATGGATTCTCCCAGCATATGAATCTGCAATCCCGCATCATTCACATAAAACTCTCTTACGACCTCGTACCCGCAAAAAGAAAGAATTCTGGAGAGGGTATCCCCGAGTGCGGCGCCCCGCCCATGACCGAGATGCAGCGGTCCCGTGGGATTTGCACTGACGAATTCCACCAGGACCCTTTCGTTTGCGCCCGACTCGTTCCGGCCATAATCAGCCCCTGCGTCGACCACCTCACTAAGGATGTTGCACCACTTGTTTGAACTGATCCTGAAATTGATGAAGCCGGGCCCTGCAATTTCCACGGACTCAAAGAATTCTTCATCATCCGGAAGATTTTCCACGAGGGTTTGCGCGATTTCCCTTGGCGGCCGTTTCTGGCTCGAAGCCAGAGTTAAGGGCAGATTCGTCGCAAAGTGCCCGTGGTCCGGATTATTGGGAACTTCGATGACATAATTGGGGAGTTGACATGACAAAAGCGTGCCGTTTTCAAAACAGCGCGTTAATGTGGCACCAAGAAGTGCATGAATCCGGTTCTTCATTCGCGATATTCCTTTTGATTCATTTGTCCGATGGAACAGAATATTTCATATGAAATGGTCTCTGCCCACTTTGCCATCTCATCGCCCGTGATTCGGGAGTTGCCCTGGGAGCCGAGCATCACGACCTCGTCACCGACCTTAACCTGCTGAATATCGGTCACATCGCAAAGGGTCAGGTTCATACAGATGGTCCCCACTACAGGCACCCGTTTGCCCCGAATAAGAACGAACCCTCTATTGGATAGCCTCCTAGGTATCCCATCACCATATCCTGCTGAGATAACAGCTATTCTTCGATTCCCTTCGGTGTAATGTGTGCGTCCGTAACTCACGGGCGTCCGATCTTCGAGCACCCTGAGTTGAAGAACACGCGCCCGGAAATGCATGACGGGCTTGAGGCCGACAGGACTTATGAACTCTGGATTGGGCAACCCGCCATACAACATAATGCCGCATCGAACCATCTCAAAGTGAAGGTCCTCATGGATCGCGGTGCCGGCACTGTTGGAGATATTGTTCGAACGAAGGCCCAACCCCCTTGCGCGCCCACTTAAGACGATCCGTTCAAAACGTCTCCGCTGGGCTTGGACAAAATCGGATTCTGGATCATCTGCAGTGGATAAATGAGAGGTCAGACCAATGAGCGCAAGATGTTCAAATCCGGCAAACCGATCGAAGGCCCCTGCACATCCTTGTGGGAAATTCCTAAACGACCCATGCCGGTATCGACTTTCAG
>JARRPY010000256.1:0-7345 GCA_037382425.1 Deltaproteobacteria bacterium | reverse complement strand
AGATGCCCCTTTAGAACAGAACCGCCTTGTCATCGGCCGCCAAAATCCGTAACATGACTTTTTGACTTTAAAGAGAAAGAGGAGCCGCGGCATTTGTGCCCATCATCTGAAAATAATGGCCCCAAAGTCTACACGGTTACGGAATTGACCAAGGCCGTCCAAGACCTTTTGGAAAGGGCGTTTGATTTCATCTGGATAGAGGGAGAAATATCCAACTTCCGTGCCCCGGTTTCCGGCCACTTTTACATGGCCATAAAGGACGAAACCGCACAGATCCGCGCGGTCATGTTCAGGACGCAGGCCCGCTATTTGAAATTTGTTCCGGAAGACGGCATGCGGGTGGTGGCCCAGGGCCGGATCGGCGTGTACGCCCCGCGTGGTGAATACCAGATCATCCTCGACTACATCGAACCCCTAGGGGTAGGGGCCCTGGCACTGGCCTTTGAGCAGGTCAAAAGAAAACTGGCGGCTCAGGGGGTTTTTGACCAGGATATCAAGAAACCCCTTCCCTTCCTCCCCAAAAAGATCGCCGTCATCACCTCCCCCACCGGCGCCGCCATACGGGATTTCATCAAGGTGATTCACCGGCGCTTCGCCGATGTCTCGGTCATGGTGGTGCCGGTCCGGGTCCAGGGAGAGGAGGCCTGCAATGACATGGTCAAGGCTCTCGACCTGGTCAACCGGGAGTTGAACGTCGATGTGGTGGTCCTGACCCGTGGGGGCGGTTCCTTGGAGGATCTCTGGGGGTTTAACCAGGAGGCCCTGGCCCTGGCCATACGGGCCTCCAAAATCCCCGTGGTCTCTGCCGTGGGCCATGAAATCGATCTGACCATATCCGACCTCGCAGCCGATTTCAGGGCCCCCACCCCCTCGGCGGCCGCCGAACTCCTGGTGGCGGAAAAAGAGGGACTTATCCGCCGACTGGGAGAACTCAAAGACCGGACGGCGTCGCGGATCACCGCACGGATCAAGTGGGAGAAAGATCAGTTAAGGGACCTCATCCACAGGATCCGGGATCCTCGAAGACACCTCGCCGATCTCTGGATCCGCCTGGACGACACCCATCAACGCCTCGTAAGGGCCATGAACCTGGGGGTAAAAGACCGACGTCAAACCCTCCTGGGCGAGATCCGCACCCTTCGACTCCACTCTCCGGCCACGCGGCTCTCATCCATCAGAGAACGACTCGCCTTTCAAGAATCGACGCTCAGACGCGCCATGGAAGGACGACTGAGAGAGATGGAAGGGGAGTGGCGTTTTCTTCAGAAGCGATTGATGGATTTAAGTCCGCTCGCCATTTTGAAGCGGGGGTACAGCATCACCCAGAAACTCCCTCAAAAGCAGGTGATCAAAGACGCATCGGATGTGGCCGAAGGGGATCGGGTCCGGATTCTTTTGGGACACGGGACCCTGGGGTGCCGGGTTGAAACCATCAAGGATTGAGAGCGACACGAATGCCTTTCGGTTAAATGCCTAACCTCATGACTCAACCCCTACACGTCATTGTATCTGCCGACACGTCTATCAAGGGAAAGCTCCCCTTCACCCTATGGCACGACCTCAAAAAGCGACTGACCTTCACCAATCCTGCCTGGATCGAAAATGAGAAGTATGGATACTGGCAGGGGAATACCCCCAAGACCCTGTCCTACATCCGGCGGTTGGCCAAGGATAACGGATATGTCATCCCCCGCGGGTTTACCGGCCAACTCGTGAAGTGCCTCTCCAATCACCACGTCCCCTACACCATTGAAGATCGAACAAGGCGCCTTGGGGATGTCTCGTTTATTTTCACAGGGAACCTCTACCCTTTTCAACAGGAGGCCGTCGATGCAATGCTGGGGAAACGCTTCGGTGTGCTCAATTCACCCACCGGATCGGGCAAGACTGTAATGGGGCTCTCCTTGATCGCCGCGCGTCGGCAACCGACTCTGGTCATTTGTCACACCAAGGAACTCCTTTATCAATGGCGGGATCGGGCCGCGGCGTTCCTGGGTCTTTCTCCCCACGACATCGGTCTCTTGGGGGATGGGCAAAAGCGGTTGGGTGAGCATCTGACCGTGGGGATCGTGAACAGCGTCTACAAATGCACAAAGGAGCTCAGGGAACAGGTGGGGCACCTGGTTGTGGACGAATGCCACCGGACCCCGTCAAGGACATTCACCGAGGCCGTCAGCACCTTTGACAGCCGATTCATGCTGGGGCTGTCGGCCACGCCCTACCGGAGAGACGGGTTGAGTCGTCTGATCTATTTCTACATCGGAGACCAGGTCCACAGCATCTCCCCCCGGAGCCTGCAAACCCTCAAGCGGATCATGAAACCCCGGTTGGTGGTGAGGGAAACCGCGTTCGATTACGACTACGCGGATGATTACCAGGAGATGATCAAGCACCTGACCGCGGATCCCCGGCGGAACCGCCTGATTGTCTCCGATGTTCTGAACGCGACAAGAAAAGCCGGGGTCTCGCTGGTCATCAGCGATCGCAAAGAACATTGTGCCGCCCTCTATTATCTATTGAGGGAGAAACGGCGCATACGGCTTTTGACGGGGGATGTAGCGAGTAAAGAAAGACATCGAATCATCGAAGAACTCAACCGGGGCGGGGTCGAGGTTTTGGTGGCCACCGCCCAGTTGATCGGGGAAGGGTTCGATCTCAGGACCCTGGCCCATATCTTTCTCACCACACCCGTATCCTTCACCGGGCGGGTGAAGCAGTACGTAGGCCGAATCCTCAGAACGGCCGAGGGGAAACGGGAGGCCGTCATATACGATTACCTGGATCAGCCCGGAGTGCTTAAGGCCAGCTTCAAATCCAGGGCATCCGCCTACAGAGAACTGGGCATCGAGTAAAGAAATGAAGGTTTCAGGTTTCAGATTACGGGATCCCCAATAACGAGGAACCGGCAACGAGCGACCAGCAACGCAAGCACTCGGCACTGATACAGCTGCAAATATAGGGCCTCTATTGAGGACTCATGCCATGAGGGATCCGACTATTCCTCCAACGTCGAGGTATCCCCCTCGGGAAGGCCCAACTCCCGCGCCTTGAGGAGCCGCCTCATGATCTTACCGCTCTTGGTCTTGGGGAGGCCGGGCAAAAATTCGATCTTCCTGGGGCAGGCCACGGCGTGAAGTTTCCTGCGGGCGAACCGCTTGATGTCCTTCATGAGGTCATCCGAAGGCGTGTATCCCTCGGCCAGGGACACGAAGGCCTTCACCACCTCCATGGCCAGCGGATCCGGAATGCCGATGACGCCGGCCTCGGCCACAGCCGGGTGTTCCACCAGGGCGCTCTCCACCTCAAAGGGGCCCACCAGGTGTCCGGCCGTATTGATGACATCATCGGCCCGTCCCACAAACCAGAAATATCCATCCTCGTCCCGGGTGGCCCGGTCTCCGGTAATATACCAGCCGTTCATGAAGCGTGAATCATAGAGATCCTGACGGTTCCAGTAGGCCCTGAACATGGCGGGCCAGCCGGCCTTGAGCGCCAGATGACCTTCCTGCCCCGGCGGGAGTTCCTGTTCACACCGATCATCGAGAATAGCGGCGGTGACGCCCGGGAGCGGGCGCCCCATGGACCCCGGGCGGATGTCCTGGACCGGATAGTTGGCAATCTGGATGCAGCCGGTTTCCGTCTGCCACCAGTTGTCGTGAAAGGGAAGCCCGAATACCTTCTGACTCCAGAAGACCGCTTCCGGGTTGAGAGGTTCTCCCACACTGGCGAGATATCTCAGACAGCTCAGGTCGTACTTTTCCACCACCCGATCACCGGCCTTCATGAGCATCCGTATGGCGGTGGGCGCCGAATACCAGACGGTCACCCGGTATTTTTCGATGATGCGATACCATTGACTGGCCCGAAATCCGCCTTCATACACCACCTGGGTGATCCCGTTGGTCCAAGGGCCGAAGATGCCGTAGGAAGTTCCGGTCACCCATCCCGGATCGGCCGTGCACCAGTAGACATCCTCCGGGTGGAGGTCGAGCACCCATCGGGCCGTTATATAGTGCCCCAACACGGCTTCATGCACATGGACCACCCCTTTGGGTTTTCCCGTGGTCCCGGATGTATAGTGGATGATGGCATGATCCTCCTTCTCCGTCCGGACGCTATCCAGTTCCTCGGAAGCGGTCTCCATGAGGCGTTCATAAGAGACCTCCCTGGGGCCCGCCTCATAGGAGTCTCCATTCCGGTTGATCACCGCAACGGTCTCGAGGGCCGGCAGGTCGTCCAGGACCTCCCTCACAATCCCCGCTAGTATGGGCGTCGTGATGAGCACCATTGCCGCACAGTCGCCCAGTCGGTCTTTGACCGCATCCGGTCCGAAGGCCGAAAAGAGAGGGCCGACGGCGGCGCCCGCCTTGAGTCCCCCCAGAAGCGCGATGTAGATCTCCGGAATCCGGTCGCCGTAGGTAAAGACACGGTCCCCCTTTTTCACACCCAGGGACTTGAGCACATTGGCAAACCGGTTGGTGAGGCGATAGAGGTCGGAGAAGGTGTAGGTCTCCATCTCGCCGGATTGCCCTTCCCAGAAAAGGGCGGGTTTATCCTTTAGATGGGTCTGCGCATGTCGGTCAACGGCCTCGTATGCAATGTTGATCCCTCCCCCTGGAAGGCCTGAAAGGGCCTTGCGGACCTGCGCCCACTCGAAGTCTTGACGGGTCTTCTCATAGTCGCCGAGATTGGGCCGGGGACCGGCCATTTTTGAGAGGTCCTTGACGATGGGATCATAATCCATGAGCGCCCCCTTTTGAGCACGCCGATGAACACCGGGTCATTTGACGACTTTCATCATCTCCTTGAATTTTTTTAACAGTTGAAAGATGATGGTCTCGGTGGAGGAAATAACGGCCCCGCCCGCTTTCATGAGGGAAAGACCGATCCGCCAGTTGTCTACGGTCCTGGAATCCACGGCATGATGCGGCAGATGGATCCGATACCCCTTTTTCAGAAGGGAGATACAGGTCTGAAATACACAGATATGGGTTTCCACACCGGTTAGGATAAGGTTTCGAACCCCTACGGACACCAGACGCTCATTGAATTGAGGCACGTTGCAGCAGTCGAAATGGCGTTTCTCTATGGGATCATACCGGGGGAGGGCGTCCTTGATGGGCGGGAGGGTGGGTCCCAGCCAACGGGTATACTGCTCCGTAAGAATAATGGGCAGGTCAAAGACCTGGGCCAGGTGCAGGAGTTTGGTCACGCGGTCTACGACCCGATCGGGGTTGCCCATGACGGCCATGAGCTTGTCCTGGATATCAATCACCAGAAGCGCCGTGTTTTTTTCGTTCAAGAGCGGCACATTCATGAATTCAGGTCTTCCTCGTGTAGGGTGGGACGGCACTGATGTCCGCAGAATTTATAAGGGAAGACGGTTTAGATTGTCAAGGGATGGCGCCGAAAGGGTTTTTGAAGGCCTGTTGGTTGCATTTTTCACCCATTCCATATAATGAAGTACCGATGATTTACAAAAGCAGATAGGTTCCATAATGAGAACCGCATTGAGGATGAGGGATTCGTAAAAAGCTAATCAATGCCGCGAGCGGCACTGTAAACGGAAATAACTTGTCGAAAATCTGACACCCGGTTAATTTATTACCCGAAGCATCGGGCAATAAAGACCGTATTGACAATGATGCCATTGTGCTCGTTAAAAAGCTTGGTCTGAAGGCCATAGCGTCTGGTTCACTGGTGACCTATGATCCCGTTTGAAAGTCTGAGAACACGCTGACCTTCAAGCCTGATGCCTCTAAAATTCATATAGAAGAGGCGATTATGAAAAAATCATCCAGATCTAAAAAACCTAAAAAGAGCATTGCTGAATTTGAATTGCTCAATCCAAACGCCGCTGGAATCGATATTGGCGCAGAATGTCACTACGTTGCTGTTCCAAAAGGCCGTGATTTAGATGGCAATGACGTAAAAAGTTTCGGTGCCTTTACTTCCGACCTTTATGCTTTGCTCCGTTGGCTGAAAGAATGCCAAATTGATACCGTTGCCATGGAATCGACGAGTGTTTATTGGATTCCATTATTTGAAATTCTCGATTCAGAAGGCATCAAGGTCAACCTAGTGAATCCGCAATTCATCAAGACTGTTCCCGGCCGTAAGACCGATGTGTTGGATTGTCAGTGGATCCAACAACTCCATACCTATGGTTTATTGCGTGGGTCCTTTCGCCCGGATGATCAAATATGTATTCTCCGGGGATACTTAAGGCAGAGGACCATGCTTGTATCTTATGCCTCTCATCACATTCAGCACATGCAAAAGGCACTGGAACAGATGAATATCAAGCTCAACCAAGTCGTTCGAGATATTAGCGGTGTTACGGGTATGGGGATTATTCGCGCCATCATCAATGGGGAGCGCAATCCCGAAAAACTGTCTCAATTACGAAATCCCCGATGCCAAAACGATGCGGCAACCATTGCCAAATCATTGCATGGTAACTACCGTGATGAACATTTGTTTGCGCTCAAGCAGGCAGTTGAACTTTATGATTTTTATCAGCAAAAGGTTGATGCCTGCGACCGCCAGATTGAACTGCATCTGGCCACCTTTGACGATCGAACAGATAGCCACCATTTAAACAAAGCAACTCATTCAAATCGTGGCAAAAACAAGCCTCGGTTTGATGCTCGCTCTCATCTTTATCGAATAACAGGAGTCGATCTAACTGCTGTCGATGGCATTGATTCTCTTAGCGCCTTAAAGCTTATCAGCGAGATTGGTTTGGATATGAACCAATGGCCCACTGAAAAGCATTTTGGTTCCTGGCTGGGCCTATCTCCCGGCAGTAAGATTACCGGTGGGAAGGTCATAAGCACAAAAACGAAAAAATGCGCCAATCAAGCGGCCCATACCCTTCGATTAGCTGCCTATAGCCTTCAGCGAAGTAACTCGGCGATAGGTGCGTTTTTTAGAAGAAAGAAGGCCCAAAAAGGTCCGGCAAAGGCTATAACCGCAACCGCCTATAAACTTGCCCGAATCATCTATAATATGCTCAAAAACGGCAGCGAGTACAAAGATGTAGGACAAGACTACTATGAAAAGCGGCACAAAGATCGACTCCTTGCAAATTTGAAGAGACGAGCCAAGGAATTCGGCTACGATTTAATAGATATCAAAGAACAACAAGCACTTACGGGTGCCACTCAAAGTTGAGTTATTTGAAAGTCAACCCCGCCACGGCGGGACTCATGGAATCCAGAAGTCAGAAGTCAGAATTCAGAAGGGTTTGAAATTTCGGCCTTATTCTGACTCCTGTATTCTGTGCTCTGAATTCTTGTTTGCACATATATTCAATGTAAAAACCAACGATCTCAAAGAATTG
>JARRPY010000255.1:5619-6882 GCA_037382425.1 Deltaproteobacteria bacterium | reverse complement strand
GACTGACTTGGACGGCGTGGTCTGTGGACTCCACCGCATCTAAAATAATCCGTTCCTCGGCGGCGGATGGATACCCGATGACCACCTTGAGCATGAACCGGTCTACCTGGGCCTCGGGCAGGGGATAGGTGCCTTCCTGTTCAATGGGATTCTGGGTGGCCATGACCAGAAAGGGATCCGGAAGGCAATAGCTCTTCTCTCCGATGGTGACCTGTCTCTCCTGCATGGCTTCGAGGAGCGCACTTTGGACCTTGGCCGGAGCCCTGTTGATTTCGTCCGCCAGGATGAGATTGGTAAATACCGGTCCATGCTTGACCACGAAGGAGACATCCTTGGGATTGTAAATCTCGGTGCCGATGATGTCCGCCGGCAGCATATCCGGGGTGAACTGAATCCGGTGGAAGCCGGTTTGGATGGCCGAAGCCAGGGTCTTGAGCGCCAGGGTCTTGGCCAGGCCGGGCACGCCCTCCAGCAGGATATGGCCGTTTGAGAGGAGCCCCACCAGCAGGCGTTCCAAGAGGCTCTTCTGCCCCACGATGACCCGGCTCATTTCCTGTTCCAGAGGCCTGACCCAGGAAGAAGCCTGTTGGACCGAGTCATTGATGGTCTGGATGCTGGTGAACTGGGGAGGCTGAGGGCCCTCCGGGCTCAGGGGTGATTGGCTGGCTGGATTGAAGGCCCCGACTTCCTCACGGCCTGTTTGTTCTGCTGATGGAATGCGCATGGTGTCTCCTTTCTTCCGCTTCTGATCTACTGAAGATTTCCGGGAAGACCGTTTAGCGGTTTTCCCGCCACTGTTTGGAGACACCATAATGTACGAAACTTACCAGAACCTTTCAGAAGGATTACAAGTTGGTAATGTTTCAATTTTTATGGAAAATGGTGAAGCGGGATATTGAAGGGCGGGGCGGGGGCTTCAGGATCTCAGGGTGAGTCCAAAATGGTCCTCAGTTTTTCAGAGAGGCGTTTGAGATTAAACGGTTTTTGGATGAATCCGTTACACCCTTTGTTCAGTATATCAGTGGCCTGTCCGTCGATACTGTATCCGCTGGAAAGGAGGACCTTTACCTCCGGATTGATCTCTTTAAGCCTGTCGTAAACAGGGCCGCCTCCCAGGTCGGGCATGATCATGTCCAGGATGACGAGATCGATATCTCCTCGATGCTGCTGATAGATCTCAATGGCCGATTTCCCGCTGTCCGCCGTCATTATCCGATAGCCCAGCTGTTCCAACATGGCCGCTGCCACGTCTCGAGTGATCTG
>JARRPY010000255.1:0-5595 GCA_037382425.1 Deltaproteobacteria bacterium | reverse complement strand
GTTTCCTCCCCTTTTTTCAATTCGCGCGAAGATTCAGCTGCGGTGGGACGGGCATGGATCTGTTTGTCTTTTGCCGGTAGGTAAGTGGTAAATGTGGTCCCCTGGCCCGATTGGCTCTTCAGATCAATGATGCCCTTGTGATTCTTGACGATCCCGTACACCGTGGCCAACCCCAGACCCGTCCCCCGCCCATTTGATCATGTAATCCCGATCCGAGACGGGGTTGTGGTGTTCCCACTGGTATTCCTTTGTGGTGTCTTTCAAAATGATGGGGTTGGTGCAGAACGGGCAGGGTGCATCCAATCCCTGAAACTCTCGGTAACAGAGGCCGCCCACGACATCCCTGTCGAATTTCTGTCGGAGGGCCCGGTTCACATAGAGGATCTCATAGGTCTCCGGATCCGCGATATAAATAATCTGGTTGATGCTGTCGAAGATGGAGAGGAGCTGTGACCGTTCGAATTCCTGGTCATTTTCCGGGTTTCTGGATGGGGGAGGGGTCATTTTTGATGAGTGATCAGTGGCATTGCGAGTCTCTGATTTTGTGTGAGGCCCTGATAAAATAAAGAGTATATGCGAATATGGTGATCGGGTCAAGATACGATTATTTCCTTGATCGAAAAGGCCAAGATCGTTATGGTCTGACCAAGTGCGTTCACTCCGGTTTTTGTCATGAAGCGACTGCTCAAAATAGGGTTCTGGTTTTTTTCGATCCTCATGGTGGTATGCCTTGGTGTGGGGGGGTATTTCTGGTACGTCTGGTCAAGCAACCTCCCCTATGTGGGTGAAGTGAAGGAATATCGGCCGCCGGAGACCACAAAGGTGTTCAGCGAAAAAGGGGAAGTGATCGGACGGTTCTGGGTGGAGAAACGGACCGTCGTCCCCTTAGATCGTATCCCGGATCACCTGATCAAAGCGTTTATTGCGGCCGAAGACAGCCGTTTTTTTGAGCATGAAGGGGTCGATTTCAAGAGTATCTTTCGGGCGTTCATCAAAAACCTGACCGCCGGCAAGATTGAACAGGGCGGGAGTACCATCACCCAACAGGTCACCAAATCCCTTCTCTTAAAGAATGTTGAAAAGACTTACCGGAGAAAGGTCCGGGAAGCCATCTTGTCCATACAACTGGAGAAGATGTTTTCCAAGGCTCATATCCTTTTCTTGTACCTCAATCAGATCTATCTGGGGCACGGCGCCTACGGTGTCCAGGCGGCTGCGGAGACCTATTTCAATAAAGATGCCGCGGCACTGACTCTGGCGGAGTCCGCCCTCCTGGCGGGTTTGCCCCAGGCTCCTGCCCGGTATTCGCCCGTGGCCCATTTTGATCGGGCCAAGGCCCGCCAGAAGTATGTGTTGGCGCGCATGCGTGAAGAAGGCTACATAGATGATGACGCCTACCGAAAGGCGCTCAATGCCCCCCTTGATATACGAGCCAGCGAAGAAAATACCTTTGAAAAAGCCCCCTATTTCACAGAGCACGTGCGGCGATACCTACTGGAAAAATATGGAAAAGACCTCCTCTATGGGGGCGGTCTTCGGGTCTACACGACCCTCGATCTTGGGAAACAGATGGCCGCCCAAGAGGCGCTGAAAAAGGGGTTGGCCGAACTGGACAAGCGAGAAGGCTACCGGGGGCCCGTCACCCATCTCGAAAAAGCCGCTGTAGCCGGTTTTCTAAACAAAGCGGATGAGGCCTTCAATGTCGATCCGCCGACGCCCGGGCAGGTCGTTCAGGCCCTGGTGACGGGGGTGGACGACGACGCCAAAACAGTAACGCTTCGAATCGGTAGCGCAAAGGGCCGGCTTCCGCTCAAAGAGATGAAATGGGCCCGAAAACCGAATCACAAGACCCCTTATTATGCGGCCAAGGTGAACGTGCCCTCATCGGTATTGAAAAAAGGCGACGTGGTCCTGGTTCGACTTCTGAGGACGGGCGGCGCGCAAATGAAACCGCCCAAAAAGGAGGAAAACAACCACCCAACTAAAGAGGAAGCCCAAGCGCAGTGGGACGTGGCCCTGGAACAGATCCCAACGGTTCAGGGGGCCATTTTGAGTATGGACCCTCGATCCGGTTCGGTGAAGGCCATGGTAGGAGGGCGGAGTTTTGATAAGAGTCAGTTCAACCGTGCCATTCAGTCGAGGCGACAGCCGGGTTCCGCGTTTAAACCGATCATATACGCTGCGGCCCTGGATCGTGGGGTGAGTCCGGTGGAGATCATTCTGGATTCTCCTTACATATCCGATCGCAAACCGGGTGGGGAGGCCTGGAAGCCCAGAAACTACAAGAAGAAGTTCTATGGGCCCACCCTGCTGAGGACCGGTTTGATCAAATCGAGGAATGTGATCACCGTGAAGCTGTTGAACAGAATCGGCGTCGACTACGCCATCGGCTATGCACGGAAATTGGGAATTACCTCTGAACTGGCCCCGGATCTGTCTTTGGCTCTCGGATCTTCCGGACTCTCTTTGATGGAATTGACCCGTGCCTATGCGGTCTTTGCCAATGGGGGCGTGCTGGTGACACCGATTTTTGTCAAAAAGGTCCTGGATCGGGACGGACACGTGGTAGAGGAAAATCAACCTCATGGCGAACCGGTCATCTCTCCGGAGACGGCGTTTGTGCTCACCGATTTGATGGAGGCGGTGATCAGGGAAGGCACCGGTTGGCGGATTAAGGCATTGAAGCGGCCGGTCGCGGGGAAGACCGGAACCACCAATGATCTCAGGGACGCGTGGTTCATGGGGTATGTTCCTGGACTGGTGACAGGGGTGTGGGTGGGCTACGATGAGCCGAAGGAAATGGGCAAAGGAGAGACCGGCTCCAGGGCGGCCAGCCCCATATGGCTTTATTACATGTCCGAGGCCCTTGACGGTACGCCTGTCCTGGATTTTCAGGTCCCGAAGGGAGTGGTTTTCGCCAAGGTCGATGCCCAGAACGGCCTTTTGGCCGGTCCCCACTCCAAGAAGTCCGTATTTCAATCCTTTAAGCAGGGAACGGCGCCTGAAAAGCATTCGCCGGAGCCGTCAGCGCCGAAAGCAGGTCAGTTCTCTCAGTTTGATATGGATTCCTATTGATGCCGGTAGGGCGGGAGAAGAACTTTTTTCCCGAAGAGAGTTTGATCCCTAAATCATGAGACCCATGAAAATCATGTCGGTTGTTCTTTTTTGTGCCTTGATCCCGATCAAAGGGGCCATTCGGTGTCCCGACACGCCGTGGGGGCGTCACATGATCGGGGAAATCAATCGGATTCTCCTTAAAATTCGGCCGCTTCCCGAGTATCGCCACATCATCGAGGAGTGGGCGGTGCCCACGGGACAGGGGGCCGCTTATTGGAAGGTATATGAAGAACAGGTACTGAATGTTAAAAAATAAACGAGGAGACGTTGAAATGATGGATTATCTTATTATCGGCAATGGCGTCGCAGGAACCACAGCGGGCGAAAATATCCGTAAAGCGGATGATTCGGGAAACATCACCATGCTCACCGAGGAGGATACCCCTTTTTACCACCGGCTCAGACTCAATGACTACATCGCCGGAGATATCCATGAGAAGGATCTGATCGTCAGGGACCAAAAGTGGTATGAGGACCGGGCCATCGATTTGGCGCTCGATCACCGGGTTGTGGATGCGAACGCCGGAAAGAAACAGGTGGAGACGGCCGACGGAAAGTCGTTCTCCTATGACCGTCTGCTCATTGCCACAGGGAGCCATTCCTTTATTCCGCCCATCACCGGATCGGATAAAAAGGGCGTATTTGCGCTTCGATCCGTGAAGGATGCCCGTGACATCTCCGCATTTGCACAGGGCATTGATGAGGTGGCCCTCATCGGTGGGGGGCTGCTCGGGTTGGAGGCGGGAAATGCCCTCAGGAGACTTAAAAAACGAGTGGTCGTGGTGGAATTCTTTCCCCGGCTTCTTCCCAGACAGCTCGATGTGGATGGGGCCAAGCGATTGCAAGAGATCATGGAGGGTATGGGATTTGCGTTTCGGCTCGGTGCCAAAACAAAGGAGATCGGTGGGGATGATGGGGTCGAATCCGTTGTTCTGGAAGACGGCGAGTCCATCGCGGCCCGCATGGTCGTTATTTCGGCCGGCGTTCGTCCCAATATGGAACTGGCGGACGCCCTCAACCTGGATCGAGACAAGGGGATACAGGTCAACGAACGCCTTGAGACGAGCCAATCGGATATCTATGCGGCCGGTGATGTGGCCGAATTCAGGGGAATGCCCTACGGCATATGGCCGGCCGCCATGGAACAGGGTAAGATTGCCGGAATCAATATGGCCGGGGGAGATGAACGCTATGAGGGAACCACCATGGCCAATAAACTAAAGGTGGTGGGCATCGATCTGGCGTCAGCCGGAAACATCGATGTAGAGAATGAATTGGAAGCAAAACTGGTCCAGGATGAGACCGTTTACAAGAAGATCGTCATTGAGGATGATCGGATCGTCGGCTGCATCATGCTGGGAGACACCAACGGCTTCAACAAAATCACCCGGGCCATGTCTGACAAAAGATCCGGTTCAGAGGTAGGCGAACTCCTGACGTCCATGGGGTTCTGATTTACTGTAGAACGCTGCAGCAGGAGAATGGTCATTCACGTTTAACATGTTGGCGTTTGATATGGGGGGTGTGACAGTCTCTTTTGAAAACACCGCTTTCACCAATGGGTTGTGGCCCAGGCCACGCCCCCCGGGCACCAAACAACCCGTAAATGGGGATACGCCCAAGCCACGCATCAGGAGAGAAGGGTCCTTCACGCTGCTGGACGTCCGACAACCCAGAGAATATGAAAAATACCGCCTGCCGGGGGCCAAATTGATTCCGCTCCCCGAATTGAGCGATCGGTCTGGGGAACTACAGAGAGATAAACCGATTATCGCCTACTGAGCGGCGGGCGGGCGCAGCCGTGCGGCTGTGCAGTGGTTGGCCGGAGAGGGATTTACGGATGTATTCAATATGAAAGGGGGCATCAAGGCCTGGAATGGCCTGACCGCAACGGGGCCGCCGGACATGGGGATGTCTCTTTTAAGTGGCAACGAATCCGCACTCCAGATTATTGGAATCGCCTATGGCATGGAGCAAGGGTTGGGCAGGGTGTACGAGCGCATGACGGAGATGACACCTAATCCTGAGGCAGCGGAGACGTTTAAGCGTCTGGCCGGATATGAGGAGAAGCATAAAGCGCGTCTTTTTTCCTTGTACCAGTCACTTGAGCCGGAGGGTGACGAACAGACGCTCATCAAAAGTGTGAAGAAGCATCCGGTGATCGAGGGCGGATTCGCGCCGGAAGCGTTTTTGGAAGAACATGGAGAGGAAATCGAGACGGTTCCCGATATTCTCAACATGGCCATGATGCTGGAGGCACAGGCCATGGATTTGTACCACCGGTATTCCCAGACAATAAAATCAAGAGATGCCAAGAGCATATTGTATGATATCGCAGAAGAGGAAAAGGGCCACCTGAAGCGATTGGGCCGGCTTATGGACGCACAGCCTTGAACACCCTCTTTTCGAATTTTGGTGCACAGATTTAACGCCCTGCCTTCGGATGGGGAGGCCGTGCGCCCAAACAACTCAAAAAAA
>JARRPY010000254.1:0-5358 GCA_037382425.1 Deltaproteobacteria bacterium | reverse complement strand
GGATGTCCTGCCTGTATACATCATAATGTTTTTTCGATTTGTGAATCAACCCAGTACCAAGACCAGGTGAACGATGATCCCAATTAATAAGACGCATAGCGCCGTTCGAGCCGCCACTTTTTTCACCTTTCCACCGCCCCCCATCTCCATCTCTTCATCTTTTTTGTGGCGGTGCCAGGAATGATTGAGCCAGGAAAGCCAGGCCACCAGGGCCACAGCCCCCAGATTCATCCAGAAGGTATAGTCCAGCTTAAACTGCGTGACCTCCTTCACCGCCCGTGCACTTTCCGGTGTTATTCCCAACAGTGCAAAAGCATAATGCAACACCAGGGCGGTGCAGACGATGCTGACATACATGACTGCGGAAATGTACAGCGCGACCCGCCACCCATAGTAGCGGGCATTGATCTCCACCAGGGGCGGGACCATGAGATCGGAATAGATGAAGCCCATAATTCCGGCAAAAAGCACTCCGCTTGAGTTGAGCACGGTGGCCAGCGGGATGTTTCCCATGGAGCCGATAAAGGTGGCTGCGGCCACAAATGGCGCCAGAAGCGCATTTTCCAGCACCAGTGGAAATGAAAGCGGATTCTGGGATGCCGCCTCGGCCAGGAAGATGGCCTTCCAGAAGGCGGCGGGCACCCACACGGCCACGCACCCCGCCACCGTAAAGCCGATGGTGATCTCCTCCCAGACCATTTCCCATTCCGAAACAAATTTGTGTCCCACCATGCGCCAACCCGCAATGCTTCGGATGCGGTTGCGCCAATCAAAGCCCTCCTCTTCGGATGTCGACTCGTCTTCTACTTTTTCCCGGGCTTTTTCCAACCAGGACTTGGGATGGGTCCAGACAATGATTTGCCGGCTGATGAGAATCAGAACCAGACCGCCTACGATTTCAGCGGCCAGAAATTGCCACCCCAGGAAGATGAAGATGAGAATGCCCAGTTCAATGACCAGGTTGGTGGAGGCGAACATGAAGGCCACGGCAGCCACAAAATGGGCGCCTTTCAAAACCAGGGCACGTGCCGTGGCAAGGGCGGCAAAAGAACACGAGGAGCTGATGGTCCCGAAAAGGGTGGCCAGGCTCACGCTTTTGGCGTCAGCACCTCCCATGTAGGGCGTAAGTCTCCCCTTGGGCACGAACACCTGGATCATGGCGCTGATAAAATACCCCAACACAAAGGCCCAGCCGGCCTTCCAGAAAAATCCTATGGCGGTCTTGGCTGTCTCGCCAAAGGATGCCCAGAATTCAACCGAAGTCAATGTGTCCATTCCCTATCTTTCGCAAATGGCTCTGAAAAAGGAGGCCTGTGAAAACTATAAAAGTTAATTTAATTAAGCCTAACCTATCACAAGACCCCACCCAACCAATAGGGTGAAGCATGTATTTTCGGCTGAAATTGAGAGTAGTCCACTTCATCGGGAATCGACCGATATGAAAGCCGGAACGATCCCATGCGGCACCGGCCGGGGGCCGCTTCCGCTACTATGTTCGATCCGAGCGAGAGTTCCTGTTTTCAGACCGGATCGCCTATCCGAAGCCGACGTCCGGCCGGATGTCCTGTGCCCCTGCGTTAAGGGTAAAGACTTTAGTCGATCTCACAGGATCCTCATTTTCTTGTGCCAGGCAACCATCCGATACCTTCATTACCCTTTCCGCATAGCCGGCGCACGCCGGGCTGTGGGTAACCATGAGTATGGTGGCTCCCTTTTGATTCAGCCGCTGAAGCAGTTCCATCACCTCCCGGGAGGTCTTCGAATCCAGGTTCCCGGTGGGTTCATCCGCAAGAACAACCGGCGGCTCATTGACAATGGCCCGGGCAATGGCCACCCGTTCCTTTTCCCCGCCTGAAATCTGACTGGGAAGCCGCTTTTCTTTCCCTGAGAGACCCACCTGAGCCAAAGCAGCCCCTGCCAGCGCGTGTTTTCGTTTTCGACTTGCCGGCACGGTGGTTAACGGCAGCATCACGTTTTCCACTACGGTCAGATAGGGGACCAAATGAAAACTCTGAAAAACAAAGCCGATGAATTCTCTTCTGAAATCGGTTCGTTTTTCGGAGCTCAGCCCATAGACGTCGATGCCATCCACAAGAAATCGTCCCGAGGTAGGCGGGGTCATGGCGCCTATGATGGACAGGAGGGTCGATTTGCCCGCCCCCGACTCCCCCATGATGCTCACAAACTCCCCTGCTTCCACGTCGAAATGAATATCCCGAACCGCCGTGACAGCCGTTGCTCCGGTCCCATATTTTTTTACAAGATGTTCCGCGCATATATAGCTCACAATTCACCTCCTATATGGTATTCAATGCCTGATTCGGATCCATTCGAGCGGCCAAGAACGCCGGGTAGATACTGGATGCCAGTCCCACCAGCACGGCCAAGCCGAATGCCGTGGCCGCAAGTTTTATGCTGGGGAGAATCGATGCACCACCGCTTTCAGAGAAGATCCTCAACGCACCCTTGGTGACGCCGAACCCGGCAAAATACCCCAGGAGCCCTGCCACGGCGGAGATCACACCGGCCTCCAGCAAGATGATCTTGAAGACATGGATCTTACGAAATCCGATGGCCCTGAAAATGCCGATCTCTTCGGTTCGTTCCCTCACGCTTCCCATCATGGTGACAAGGACGACCAGCGCACCCACCAGCACCACCACCAGCGAAACCCCATAGGAAAATTGCTTGAACTGAGCCAAGGCCTCCATCCGGCCTTTTACCACCTGCTGTATGGCCATGACCTTGGCACCGGGGACGGTGGTTGAAATCTGTTCGACCATGGCGTCGATGGGGCAGTCCTTACACAGGGCGGCCACTTCGGCCATGGAAACAAGACCTTCCTTGTCCAAGAGGGATTGTGCGGTCCTGAGTTGCACAAAGAGCAACTGATCGTCCTGGGACCCAGTCGGTTTCAGAATACCGGATACCACAAAGTCCTTCCCCTTTATCCTTAAAGGGCCGCCCCGGTTTACTCCAAGTACCTTTGCCGTTTCAGCGCCGAGAATGGCGCCGGCTTCGCCCGGTATGGCGCCGTCGATTTTCCACCAGGGTTTCAGAATCCGGGTCGCCTCAAAATCGACACCTGCCAAGAGGACCTTGTGATCCTTCACGTTTACCACGCCGAATACCATGGGTCCGATGCCTGCTACATTGGCGGCGTTCTTTATGGATCCGATCTTCTTAAGATCCGCCTGGCGGATTTCCTGCATCTCGAAGGAAACTCCGCCCAGAGAAAGACCGCCGTAGCTCAGCGAGAGGTTCTCCGTCTTGGGGACAATGAGAATATTGGCGCCATATTTTTCCAGTTTGTGATTGATGCGATTTGTCATGGCTTCAACGAAACTGATCAGGGCCACGACGGTCGCCACTCCGATGGAAAGCCCGGCAAGGACAAACAGGGCCTTTGCTTTGCGCCTCAAGAGATTCCGAAATACGATATCGCTGAGATTCATTTTTATCCTCGCTTGCTAAAATCAAAGTACTGTTTTCCGGAAACGATGTCCTGGATCTTTAAGACCAGCTTATCTCCTTGTATTTTTCTTTGGAGCGGTGCCGGGTTGCATCCCCCTTTGACCTCGTTGATTTTTACAGAGGAAAACCGTCGCCCGCAATTCCGGCAAACCATGACATCATCGGACTGCTCATATCCCTTGCCGGCAGGCCAGCACACATCACAAGCGTCAAATGCGGCACGGATCACGCCGTCGGAGCTTTTTAGGATGAAATATTGAACGGTGACGGCATCATCCACCTTGTATTGAAAGTATCGTGCGTTTCCGTCTGAAAAGAGATCCACCGGATAGATGACCGACGTCTCAGAGATTTGAACCCCTGAAGGATTGGTATAAGTGGCCTCCCGGGTTGTTTTTATGGTCGCAAACAGGATGCCACCCCCAAGTGCCATGGCACAAAAGAGCCCTAAAAGCACCCATGGTAGACGAGACCTTTTTGTTGTATTGAGGATCATATCTTTTTTCGCACGACTCTTTTTAGACACATTCTTATCTTTCATCTTTTGTTGTTTTCTTTCCGACATAATGAACTCCTTTACCTTTTAATGTTTGTTCTGTATGTTCGATTCTGCAGAAGATCAGCTTTCTCAAATGCATTGGTTTTTAATACGCCCGGCCAAGACTTTTGTCGTAATCGACCATATCTGACGGGCTGAGACCTTTGAAAAACACCCCCTTTTGCTCAATCTCTGCGTCAGGCTCAAATTTCAATCCTCGAAATATTCAGTATATTCCTGTGGTTGAAATTTTCGCCTTTCTTGACCTTGAACAAAATTGAACATTTTTCAAAGGTCTCGGGCTATTCATGTCACTGGTCCATGATAGAGCCACCAGGCCGCCGCAACACTGTGAAGATGTCAAGTGCACAAGAGCGTAACCCCTAACGCCAATGGGGTTCTCTAAGCGGCTTTTTACTAAGTGGGAACGATACCGGTTTTCCGGCGGGGATGCTCAAATAAGCAGTGCGGAAAAATGAATGTAGAGAGGAGGGGGTGCGGCGCTTACCGATAGGAAAAGCAAGGTATGAAGCGCTCGGCGGTAACGCCCCGACGCCTGAAATGGTGATGGGATTGGTGAAAGGCCTCCATCGGAGGTTCGGTCTGTTCGGGCCGAAGGTGTCGAGGTAATGCCTTCTATCTGCCTGCCGACATTTTCTGCGTTGCAGCAGGCAGGTAATGCATCCCGGCATGTGTGATTTTCAGGCAGGGTATCCTGAAGGGTGTTGGCACCATTCATCAGACCGCAAGAGGGAACCCGCACAGAGGGCCTTCCGTCCTGAAGACAGGGGGCAGGATGAAATTGTCCGGCATTCAGCCGGGTCCGTTTTTCTCNNNNGACTTGCGTCGTATCATGAGGCGCCGGTATGTCTGAATGAATCAGGGGTTATTGGAAGTGGGCCGTCACCGCGCGATAGGGGCAGACATCCACACAGGACAGACAGACCACACACTTATCCGCATCATGGGAGACGATCCACGTCTTCCGGTCCACATCCAGGGCGCCGGTTGGGCACATGGGAACGCAGGAGGTGCAATTGGTGCATCTCTCTTCGATGTGCCGGATTTCCTCGGTGAGGGGCTCGATCTCAACGCCCTTACTCTCCAGGAAATTGGCGCCGTTCCTGAGCTGATTGTCATCTCCTTTTAGTTCTGCAACCACCCGTCCCTGCTTGCCCGCATCAATAGACGCACGCAGGATGTTGACCATCAGACCGTGATCCATGATCAGATGATAAATAATGGGATCCTCCACCGTGCCGGGAGGGAATGAAAGGACCACCTTTTTTGTGTTCATTTGAGGCCCCCTTGTTCTTCAATGGGTCCGGGAAGGGGCGACACCGGGG
>JARRPY010000253.1:0-4850 GCA_037382425.1 Deltaproteobacteria bacterium | reverse complement strand
GGGATGGCCGATACCCACTTGAGGGTCCCACGCATCCTTTGAAAAGATCTTCCATTGTTGAATCACTTCGTTGGCCAGGAGTTCCCCGGCAATTCGGTCCACCTCACCTTCTTTCAGCGTCCCCCGAATTTCATACAGCTTTGATGTATAAATGGCCTCCTCCGCCTCCAGTGGGCCGCCCAAAAGATCTTCAATCGCCTCTTTGGCGGTACTCCCGCCCGTATCCCTGACCCCCGGTCTAAACCCCACCCAGATGATCCAGTCAACGTCCTCGACCAGCGGGGTATACGCAGAGTCTTCGGTTATGGGATTGGTGAATATCTCAGCCTGAATCTGTCTGAGTTGGGCATCGGAGAGCCGGGCATCGATGGTCAGCACCCGAATCACGCGGATATCCTCCACCTGAAATCCGAAGTAGTCCCTCGCCTTTTTTCGAATCCCGACACCTTCCGCATCGGTTAAATTGGGCTTCAGCCGGACTTCCAGTCTGTGGGCCATGAATATTCGTCCTATTGCTTTAGGGAGCAACTCCCATGGGTTTCAATCCAAATATGCAAACAGCTTTTTCTATTTTTTTAACGCCATTTTCCCTCGAGAGTCAACACAATAGTTCCGATGGGGCGGACTTGAAATCCCCCGTCTCAATGGATATATTGTATGTCAAAGATTGTTTTAAAGCTAAAAGGAGCCGACAAAGAATGGAAAGCCTAGAGCAGCCTTCAGCAGAGAAAAGAAAGGAAACCAAGATCCCCAACCAGCGGGAGCTTGAAAAGGAGCTGAGTGAATATCTCACCAAGAAATATGGGGATCGAATAAAGATAATTTCCCCATTCGTCATCCCCAAAAAGCAGGCGGGCAAGCAGGAGGGATCCGAATCTGAAAAAGGCCGGGAGGGGTCCGTATCCTTTGATATGCTGCCCGAGGAATTGGAAGCCTACCTCGATAGTTTTGTTGTAAAACAAGATCAGGTCAAATCGGTCCTCGCTGCCAAAGTCTGTACGCATTTTAATCGGATAAAGTTCAGCCATATTCAAAAATCCAAAAATGCCTCGGCAGGCAGAGGGACCGCCGGAGTGGGCATGATCAAAAATAATGTCTTGTTAATAGGGCCCACAGGGGTCGGCAAGACCTACGTCATCAAGCTGATCGCCCAAAAACTGGGGGTTCCCTTTGTCAAAGGGGACGCCACCAAATTCAGCGAAACCGGATATGTGGGTGGAGACGTTGAGGATCTGGTACGGGATCTGGTTTACGAGGCCGACGAAAATATTGAACTGGCGGAGAACGGCATTATCTATGTGGACGAAATCGACAAAATCGCCTCATCCCATAACCTGATCGGTCACGATGTCTCACGAACGGGGGTTCAACGGGCACTCTTGAAACCGATGGAAGAAACAGATGTGGATCTGAAGGTCCCCCATGACCCCATCTCCCAAATCCAGGCCATCGAGCATTACCGGCGGACTGGAAAGAAGGAAAAAAAGGTGGTCAACACCAAAAACATCCTCTTCATCATGAGCGGTGCGTTTGGCGACCTGACGGAAATCATCAAAAAAAGGCTCCAAAGCCAGGGCATCGGGTTTGAGGCGGATGTCCGACCTACGGAAATCCCTTGGGAAATTTTAAAAGAGGTTCGGGCACAGGATCTGATAGAATTTGGGTTCGAGTCCGAGTTTGTGGGACGCCTTCCTGTCGTGGTGGTTTTCGACGAACTGACAAAAGATGATCTGGTTGAGATCCTCGCAAACCCCAACAATCCGATTATCATCAGCAAACGCATGGATTTCAGGGCGTATGGCATCGACATCAAGTTCGAAGCATCGGCTCTGGCCAAAATTGCAGAACTGGCGGCCAAAGAAAAAACAGGAGCAAGGGGTCTGGTCAGCGCCATGGAAAAGGTCTTGATCCCCTTCGAAAAAAAGCTGCCGTCCACGGACATCAAACAATTTGTGGTGACAGAAGAGGTGGTGGATGACCCTGACGGCCAGCTCGAGCAGTTGTTGAAACATCCTGAGAACAAAGAACGGAAAGCGCGTTTTGACAAGGCATGTGAAAAGGAACTGGAAAATATTAGAACATTTCTCCTAAAACGGGTCCACAATTTTGACAAAATGTCAGGCTTGGAGATCTCCGAGCGCCGAATGGATCTCATCGCCAACCTTTATCTCATGAATATCTCCGATATTGATACGGCCATCGAGGCCTTCACCACCATGTATGACCAGGTTAAGGTAGAAGAATCTGCCTTGATGGACAAACTGGAGGTAAAGGTCTTGTTTGATGAAAATGCAGTGGACGAGATCATCAGCCAGGCCATAGAGACCGGTCAGGAACCGGGGGCCATGACCGTTCAGTTGGCCAAGCGGCTGGAGTATGGTCTCAGGCTGGTCAAGGACCGCTCGGGGAGGGACTCCTTCACCATCAGCGCCGAAGCCATCACCGATACGGAACGGTTCATCAACGATCTGATCAAACAGTATTATCGAGAGGATTAGAAAGCCCCCATATGAGTCGCGGATCATCCCCAATGCGTCTGACGCCTCAGAGGCCCGGTGTGATATCTCCCTCGGCTCTCTCGAAACGCATCTGGGAAATCTGTTCAGAAATCAGGCCCATCATGAAGACCAACACGGATGTGGTGAACAGAAGCCCGGTCATGTTGGTAAAGCGGCCCCAGGCAAAGAAGGTGTACATGTAGTAGCCAAGCCCAACCAGAAAGATAAAAAAACTGACGGGGAGGAATATCCTCAAAGGCGAATATAGGGCACAGATCTTCGTTATGATCATGAAAAATTTGATTCCGTCACGGCCGAGTTTTATGCCACTCTTACCACTCGCGCGGGGCGTTGATCGCGTGCGGATGTATTTAACGCTTCTGCCGGTTCTCAATACACCCAAGGTCAATGTGGTCGGATAGGAATAGGTATTGGGAAGGAGATAAAGGAGATTCCGCGCAATATCCGCTTTTATGGCTCTAAAACCGGAAGTTAGGTCCTCGACACGGGCCTTTGTCACGTAGGCAGCCAGGCGGTTGAGAAACCAGTTCCCCACCGCCCTTAACCGTGATGCATGGCTCCCCTTTGGCCTCGCACCGACCACCATATCAAAATCCGGAAAATATTCCAAGAGATGCACGATATCATCCGGGTCGTGCTGCCCGTCGCCATCCATTAATACCAAAATGTCGCCAGAGGCGATTCGTATGCCGCTCTTGACCGCAGCACCATTTCCCAAATTATACGGATGGCTGAAAACGACGGCCCCTGAATCCGCCGCCATATTGGCCGTATTATCAGCAGAGCCGTCATTGATAACGATCACCTCGGCATCGGGTAGTCCTTGTCTTATCTTTCCTACGACACCACCGATGGCATCGGCCTCATTAAACGCGGGGATGATGATGGATACCTGCGCTCCCTCAATCATTGGTCGTTTCCCGGTCATTTTGATGTCACTCATACCCGTCCTCGATAAAGCCTAACCTTAGGCCCATTGCCGAATTCTGTCAAGCGCCAGAGCGATAAGCGCGGCATACAAGTTGACACCTATCCGAGATTCCCCTATTTTCTAAGAGGAGTTACAAATCAAGGACTTATGCCGCTGATGGACATGTTCCCTCCCATATTTACTCACCTGGCGATGATTGCCGGATTCCTTCTGGCGGCACTTATCATCGCGCACATGTTCCGCCAGCGTCACTCGCCCGCTGCAACCACCGCCTGGCTCTTGGTGATTGTCCTCCTGCCCTACCTGGGGGTTCCGCTTTACCTCCTCTTCGGTGGACGGAAGATGCTTCGAGCCGCTGGTGCCAAGGTGGCTATCCGGTTTCCTGAAACCGATCCCGACACGACGGAAACAATCGCGCCCATTGACGCACTCCTTCGCACCTATGGCATCCCTGGTGCCACAAGCAAAAACCGATTGGCCCTTTGTCCTACCGGTGAGGATGCCTATTCCAACCTGGTGAAGCTTATCGATCAGGCCGAAGAAACCATTTACATCACCACCTTTATATTGGCTTCGGATGAAGTGGGAAAAGCGGTTATCCGCCGTCTCGCCCGGAAGGCCGATCAGGGAATAGTGGTGAAGGTCTTGGTGGACGGCGTGGGCGCCTTTTGGGGCCGAAAGCGGGCATTTGTGCCGCTGATTCGCGCGGGGGGACAGGTCAAATACTTCATGCCGGTCCTTCATCTCACGACTCGAGTTCATGCCAACCTGCGCAATCACAGAAAAATGGTGATCGTGGACCAAAAACGGGTCATGGCAGGGGGTACCAACATCGCAAAAGAGTATATCGGTCCCCGGTTCGATCCCAAACGCTGGCACGATCTGGCCTTTACCCTCGAGGGACCCGCGGTAAGACACTACTCAGAGATTTTCCGTTCCGACTGGGAATTCGCCAGCGGGGAATCCATCCAAACCGGGCAGGAGGTCGAATCGCCCGGATTCAATCAGGACGGAAATGCCACTGCCCAGGTGGTTCCCTCGGGTCCGGACGTTCCCGGAGACCCTTTATATGACGCCATACTTTCCATCATATTCGCTGCCAAAAGGCGATTGTGGATTGTCACACCGTATTTTGTCCCCGATGAATCGCTGTCTCAGGCCATGTCCGTTGCGGCCCATCGCGGGGTCGATCTGAAAATTCTGGTTCCCGAGAAATCGAATCACCGGTTGGCGGATCTGGCCCGGGGCACCTATTTAAGGGATATCCAGGGGGCTGGCGGAAAAATCCTGCTTTTTACGAAAGGCATGGTTCACGCAAAAGTCCTTCTCATGGACGACGAGTTGGCCATGATCGGCTCGGCAAACCTCGATATGCGCAGCCTCTTTTTAAATTATGAGGC
>JARRPY010000252.1:0-6287 GCA_037382425.1 Deltaproteobacteria bacterium | reverse complement strand
CAACCGTTCCTATTGATCGCCGTGCCGTTTGTCCTCATTCTGAAAGAGCCGGACCTGGGGAGCGCCCTCTTTATCGGGTTGGTGTCGTTTTCAATGGTCCTCTTTGTGAAGGTTCACTGGAAATCCATATTGATTTTTCTTTTTTCCTGCACGGCAGCAGCCCCGCTCATCTGGTTTAAACTCAAGGAATACCAGCAGATGCGTATCCTGACCTTCTTGAGGCCCGATATGGATCCTCTGGGGTCCGGGTATCACATCAATCAGTCTAAGATTGCCATTGGATCGGGATGGTTATGGGGGAAGGGGTTCCTGAATGGCACGCAGACCCGCCTCCATTTCCTGCCGGAACAGCACACGGATTTTGCCTTTTCAGTGCTGGCCGAGGAGTGGGGATTGGTGGGGGGCGTGGTTCTCCTGATGATCTACCTGTTCATGATTTTGTGGGGGCTGAACATCGTCAAGAGTTCCAAGGACAGATTCGGCGCCATTTTGGCCTTCGGCATCGTGGCCAGTATTTTTTGGCAGGTGGTGATCAATGTCGGGATGGTGACCGGTCTCCTTCCTGTGGTCGGTATTCCCCTCGCACTTTTCAGCTATGGCGGGTCATCTCTGGTGACCACGATGGCGATATTGGGCCTCCTGATGAACATCAGCATGCGGCGGTTTATGTTTCAGGAGGATCAGGATAGACTCCTCTATTGATTTGCCGTGTAGACACCGGCGGGACGCTTTTGGTTGCATGTGAATAAGCGCCTGTGGTAATCTAATCTGTTGATCATGGGAGTTCAGAAACGATGATAGCAAACAGCCAGATTTTTGTGGAGACCACCGGCGGTACGGACATCCTTGATCTGACCCCCGAGGTTGTCCGGACGCTGAGAAGCGTCTCCGTCGGTTCGGGGAGCCTTACCCTTTTTATCCCCGGATCCACCGCAGCCCTCACCACCATCGAATTTGAGAGCGGGGCCGTTGCCGACCTCAGGGCGGCTATAGAGCGAATGGCGCCTCAAGATATTTATTATGCCCACAATGAACGGTGGGGGGACGGAAACGGCTACGCCCATGTGCGGGCGGCCATGTTCGGGCCTTCCCTCCATATTCCCATCATAGAAGGCGTTTTGACGCTCGGAACCTGGCAACAGATCGTATTGTTGGATTTTGACAACCGACCGCGAAGCCGGCGCATCATGGTCCAGATTCTGGGGGAGTCGGAGGGTTGAATTAGACTTGGACCGAGCACAACCCAACCATACGCACATAAAGGAGAAGAAGCTCACTTTCCCTGACTATGAACGGGTCCAGGCCTTGTGTGGCGAACAGAACGCCCACTTGGGCGTGCTTCAGGAGTTGACCGGGGTTTCCGTGAACGTGCGGGGCAACGTGTTGCACCTTCGGGGGGGCGAGTGGGAGATCGGTCTTGCGGAGAATGTCTTGACGCAGCTCTATGGATTATTGGAGGCCGATTACCCCCTTTTCGCCAATGATGTCGGATATGCGGTGAGGATCTTGAGCGGAGACCGTTCGGTAGATCTGGAGGAGATTTTCAAGAATGAAGTATTTATCTCTTCAAAAAAGCGGGTGATTACCCCCAAAACCGTCAACCAGAAGCACTATATCGACAGTATCAAACGGTTCGATATCGTATTCGGCATCGGACCGGCCGGGACGGGTAAGACCTACCTCGCCATGGCCATGGCGGTTTCCGCCCTGATGAAAAAAGAGGTCAATCGGGTGGTTCTGGCCAGGCCGGCGGTGGAAGCGGGAGAGCGATTGGGATTTCTTCCGGGGGATTTGTACGAAAAGGTCAATCCGTATTTAAGACCGCTTTACGATGCCCTCCATGATATGATGCCCTTTGAAAATGCGTCGCAGCTTCTCGACCAGGGCGTCATTGAAGTGGCCCCTCTCGCCTTCATGCGAGGCCGGACACTGAACGATTCTTTTGTCATCCTGGACGAGGCCCAAAACGCGACGCCTGAACAGATGAAGATGTTCCTCACCCGTCTGGGTTTCAGCTCCAAGGCGGTCATTACGGGGGATGTGACCCAAACCGACCTGCCCGATGGAAAGAGATCCGGGCTGATCGAGGCCAGATCCACCCTGGAGGGGATCGAGGGCATACGATTTGTCTATTTTTCGAGGGACGATGTCATCAGACACCCGCTGGTTCAGGAGATCATTGACGCCTATGAAAGGCTGGAGGAAGAAAGGCGCATCTAGTCGCCGGGACAAGGAATCATATGGCATTGGATTCGGCGGATAAGAAAAAGAAGAACGTCCTCAATCGACGACGAGGCACGGCCAGAAAGGAGCGGGAGACGCTGTCCTCGACGAAAAGAGGGACGTCATCCTCAATGGTCTGGCTCAGACCCGAGGTGGTGCGGTGGTACATTCTTCTCGCCCTCAGCTTAATTATCGCCATCCTCCTCTTTCCCAACATCCTTACGGTTCCCCGGTCCTACCATCTGGGGGATGTGGTGGATCGGGATATCAAAGCCTCGAGGGAATTTCTTATCGAGAATGAGGATCTCACCGAAAAGAACCGGGAAAAGGCGATGAAACTCGCTCTGTCCGTATATGATTTTGACCCTGCCGCCACCGATGTGGTGTCCAGAATACAGGAAGCCTTTCAATCCGGCAGAGAATACCTGGACGCCATTACCGCCAGCGACGAAAAGGAACGGGAGACCCCTGAAAGCGATTCGGAAAATAAGATTGTATCGGTAAATGCCTTTAAGAGACAGTTTTTTGACATATTGGAGGTCCCCTTTAATGATTCGCTGGTGGAAACCTTCATGAAAACGGATTTCCCGCCTCGCGCCGAGGAACTGATCGTTTCTCTGGACCGTCAGGTCTTCAAGCGCGGTGTGGTCGGCAACAAGATGATGCTGATGAATCAGGCCGGTAAAGGGATTATTCTGCACGACATCCGAAATGGAGAGGAGACCAAGGTTACCGACCTGGATCGTTTTTATGACGTGGAGGAGGCCCGGGCGTACGTGTATGGGCAGAGTGAATCGGTGTTATCGACCCTGGACCCCGAGACCCTGGGTATGGCCTCATTGGATTTGGCCGCGGCCATGATCAAGCCGAATGTCACCTTCAACAAGCGAGAGACCAACTTAAGGGTGGAGCAGGCAAGACAATCGGTAAAGCCTTTTTATTTCAAGGTTAAAAAGGGTGAGATGTTGATCCGGGAAGGCGAACGGGTCAAAAATGAAGACTTGCTCAAGCTTTCCGCTCAGTACGAATATCTGAGGCAGAAGGATGTGTTGAGTCGCGTGCCCGCCATGGCGCTGTTGTTCGCTTTGCTCCTTTTGTCCATGTATCTTCCGGGTCTTTTCAGGACCCGCTCCGACAGCACGGAAATAAGGGATCTCTTGTTTCATTCGGCAACCCTTTTGGTGACCTTCCTGATTGTCATCGCAGGCGATTTTGTCTCCCAAGAGTTGGCCAGAGGCTTTCATTACTTCTCCCCTCGGGCCCTGTTGTTCGCCATACCCGTTGCCAGTGGCGCCATGCTCATCGCCATATTTCACGGCATCGGTGTTGCGGCCAGTTTTTCCCTGATCATTTCGGTGCTGGCCGCCCTCGTGGTGGATGGCCGGATCGAATTCTTTGTCTATTTCTTCATCAGCTCTCTGGTGGGCGCCTCGGGAGTGAAGGTCTACAGGGAACGAGGCACGTTTATCAAGGCCGGGCTCAAGGTGGGATTGTGTAATGTGGTCCTGGCCCTTTGCATCGAGGCCCTGTACGGATCGTTATTCACGGTCGAGGCCGTATTCGCGTCCGGTGCGGCGATGCTGGGCGGCATACTCGTGGGAATCCTGTCCACCGGCATTCTGCCGCTGGTTGAAATGTCCTTCGGTTTCACCACGGACGTAAAGCTCCTTGAACTGGCCAACCTGGATCAGCCGCTGTTACGCGAACTCATGGTCCAGGCCCCGGGGACCTATCACCATAGCGTGATTGTGAGCCACATGGTGGAGGCATCTGCGCGAGCCATCAACGCCAATCCCCTTCTGGCCAAGGTGGCGGCCTATTACCATGACATCGGGAAGATGAGAAAACCGCTCTACTTTATTGAGAATCAGGTCGGCCAGGAAAACAAGCACGAGAAACTGGCCCCCTCCATGAGCAGCCTGATTCTGATCTCGCACGTCAAAGACGGGGTAGATCTCGCAAAGCAGTACAAGCTGGGGCGGGAAATTATCGATATCATCAGTCAGCATCACGGCAGATCGCTGATCACCTACTTTTATGAGAAAGCAAAACAGCAGGGAGAGAGAAAAGGCGCCAAATCGAGCCAGGTAAAGGAGGAAAATTTTCGCTATCCGGGTCCAAAGCCCCAGAGTAAGGAAGCGGCTCTGGTGATGCTGGCGGATGGGGTGGAGGCGGCTTCGAAAACGCTGAGAGATCCCACCGGTGCGCGGATTCAGGGGCTGGTCCAGAAAATGATAAAGAAGGCGTTTTCAGACGGCCAACTGGATGAATGTGAACTGACGTTGAAAGATCTTCATGCCATTGCAAAGAGCTTCAACAAAACGCTGAGCGGTATCTTTCATCATCGCATTGATTATCCGGAAGCCGAGCGAGGCGGGGCTTTTGTATCCCAGAGCGGGTCGGAGAAATCGGGAAAGAAAGTGGTGGTCTGTACGGATACGGCGGCACGTGAGGCAGAGGCCAGTGGTGAGTCCATGGAAGCGGTGGTGGACCGTCTGTTGATTCATGGCATCCTTCATCTTTTGGGGCATGACCATGAGACATCCGAGCAGGATGCCCATCAAATGGAAAAGGAAGAAAGACGTCTCCGGAGATTGTTAAGGGAGGTATAGGGGGTATGGCACGTTTGGCAGTGAATGTTGACCACGTGGCGACGGTGCGCCAGGCCAGGGGAATCGACAGCCCTGATCCGGTATTTGCCGCTGGATTGGCGGAAATGGCCGGAGCGGTCGGGATTATTTGTCATTTGAGAGAGGATCGCCGGCATATAAACGACAGGGATGTCGAACTCCTCCGTCAGACCATAAAGACGAGAATGAACCTGGAGATGGCGGCGGTGGATGAGATGGTGGAGATCGCCCTTATCCGAGGCCCCGATCTGGTCACCCTTGTGCCGGAAAAGAGAGAAGAGCTGACCACTGAAGGAGGGTTGGATGTCCTGGCAAAACCGTCGCATTTCAGGGGTGTGGTGGACCGGCTCAAACCCAAGGGGATTGAGGTCAGTTTTTTTGTGGATCCGGATCCGGACCAGATTAAGGCGGCTCACGGGTGCGGGGCGGATATTGTGGAGATTCATACCGGCCATTATTCAGAGGCGACATCTGAAAAGGAGTCCGTGGAGCGCTTCAAACGAATCGTGGCTGCGGTGGAGGCCGCCCATGTGTTGGATCTGGGCATCAGTGCCGGTCACGGTCTGAACTATACCAATGTCAAGCGGTTTCATGTGCTGCCTCAGATTGAGGAATACAGCATCGGGCACAGCATTGTCGCCATGGCCGTTTACGTGGGATTTGAAGATGCGGTCAGAAGGATGATCGATTTGGTCAAGGATTTCTGACGCAACACGGTTTGGGCCATGGGGACTGAAAAGGGAACATGATATACGGCACCGGGATTGATCTCGTCAGTATTGAACGGATGGAACGGGTGATTTTGAGGTGGGGGGACCGATTCTTAAAGCGGGTGTTTACGGCGGAGGAGATACGGTTTTGCCATTGTCGGCCCTGTGCCCATGCCGCGTTTGCGCTCCGCTTCGCCGCCAAAGAGGCCTTTTCGAAAGCCCTGGGCCTCGGTATGCGACGGGGCGTCCTGTGGCGCGATATCGAGGTTTTCCACGATCGAGCGGGTAAACCCGGTTTGAAACTCAGAGGGATTTCCTCCAAGATCTGTCGGACGAACGGCATCAGAGGGATTCATTTGAGCCTGTCTGATGATGGAGACTATGGGGTGGCCGTGGTGATTCTTGAGCAGTAAGCCGTAAACCCGAAAAAAATGGAGATAACGTATGACATTAACTGCCGGTGACATCATGACCACCGACCTCATAACGGTGACGACACAGACCTCGCTTGAGGCGTTGGCCAAAGTCCTTTACGACAATCATATCAACGGCGTGCCGGTGGTGGATGAGGAGGGGGCGCTCTTGGGGATTATCTGTGAAAGCGATCTGATCCGTAAGGACAAGCAACTTCACATTCCCACGGTAATGGCGCTGTTCGATGCGGTGTTTTATCTGGAAAGACCGAGCCGGATCAAAGAAGAGATCGAACGGTTCGGTGCCACCA
>JARRPY010000251.1:0-4857 GCA_037382425.1 Deltaproteobacteria bacterium | reverse complement strand
TGCAACTGCTGTTTCTTCTGGGCCTCGCTTTTCACCCCCATGTTGTGACAACCGCCGCATCCCTTGCCCCCCTCAACCAGCTCATCCGGTTCCAATGGGGTGACCGGAAGGGCCATCAATGAGGACCAGCCAAGGTTGTGTTTTCCTTTGACGAATTGATTGAACTGCGCTTCATGGCACTGGGCGCACACCGATTCATCGGGCAATATGGCCAGCCTGCAGTTCTTTGTTTCCATGTGTTTATCCCCGTGGCACGTCACACAGCCCACACCTTCCCGGCAGTGTGTGCTGGCCCGCCAGTCCGCCACCTGACCGGGAGATACGTCTTCATGGCAGGCGATGCAGACCGCCTCGTTTTTTTCCGGGGTAATTCCCAAGGCCGGCAGGGCCGGGACGAAAAAAGCCACAGCTAAAAGACATGCTAAACTGAAGTGTTTCATGGTCGGGCTCCTAAGAAAGGGGTGGTGGGTGGGATGCGCCCTTACAGAAACGCTACCAAGAAATGGTGTCATGGATCACGGGGTGTGTCAACCACGTTCTTCATAAATGCAAAGAACCCAACAACATAGACACGGCATCGGAACTATTCTCCTGGCAGGGATTGCGTTTCACGGCCCGTCTACGGTATACTAGGATATTAGAGGCTCGGTTTGAAGCGCGAATCAACGACATATCGGGGATAGAAAAGAGGTGGACATATGGACGTAAAGAGCTATTGCGAGAATATGCGAGGGGAAATTGAGGAATGGAAATCGACCATTAACAAACATTTCCTAGAAGCCGATCGGAGATCCGCGGATAGGGACAAAGCGCTTGGGGCCATTCACAAAATCAACGATCGGGTGAGCGAACTGGAGCAAGCCGTGGACAAACTCGAAAAGCAATGCCCGGCAGACTGGAGCGATGAGAGGGCCCAACTGGACGGCATTCTATCGGAGGTCAAGCGGCTCTGGCAGGAGGCCACAGAGGGATCGCCAGACGATTTGTAGAAGATTGAATGGTAGATCGTGAATCTCGGCCGTATATACGTTCTGGGAAATTTCCTCTCCCGCCGAGGCGGGACTGCAGGGTTCTTCAATGCCTGAAAGGAGTTGGCATGTCCGGGAAAAGAGACGCATATGTGGAAAAATTGAAGACCCAACTCGACGAATGGAATGCGGAGTTGGACAAATTGGAGGCTCAGGCCAGGGGTGCAACCGACGAGGAAAGGCTGCGGTACGAGAGACGGATAAACACGCTGCGAGAAAAAGAAGCCCAGGCCAGGGAAACCATAAAGGAGATTCTGAACGCTAAAGACGATGCCTGGACGGGCCTGAAACATGGGGTGGAATCCGCGTGGTCTTCACTGAAATCAAGCTTGATTGAGGCCAAATCTGAGTTTAAGCGGGGGTATCGCGAGGGCCAGTAGCCGTACCCCTTAATATTGCGCCAAAGTATTTACCGGAGAATCAAAGTGACATCTCGTGCCGCGCAACCGTTAGGTTTAAAAGAATGCCTGGATACCCGTTGGCCTGTATGGGCCGCCGGGGTACTGAAGGCCCTCTCGGCCCTGGTCCGTACTCGGCTCGTGGGCGATGAGCAGAGTACAAACATCACCTGTGGTGTGGCGCACTGGCATGGAGACGAACTGGCCCTTCTGCCCCGTTTCGGCCGCATGCACCTGACGATTTTGGTGAGCCAGTCCAAGGATGGCGAACTCATGGCCAGAGGCGCACAGGCTCTGGGTTACCGGGTCACGCGGGGCTCATCCACCCGGGGGGCGGTGGGCGGCCTATTGGCCCTCATCAAGTCGGTACGTGAAGGGCACACGGTGGTACTCGCCGTGGACGGGCCCAACGGGCCGCGAGGGGTCTGCAAACCGGGGATCATTCGAGTGGTGCAGAAAACGGGGGTTCCGCTCCTGCCGGTGGGGGTAGCCGGCTCCCGCCGGCTGGTGTTCCACAAATCGTGGAACAAGGCATATGTTCCCTTCCCCTTCTCCAGGCAGGTGATCTACGTGGACAAACCCCTCTATTTCAGCGGAAAATCCGATCCAAACACCATGAGCGCCCACTGCCGTCAAGTGGAACAGGCCCTTATGAAGTCACAGCAGAAGGCCCAAGAAACCCTGGATCAATGGCGCTCAAAAAGAACATGAGACCTCTGCTCAGAAGGGCCACAGACAGCACCCTCCCCGGTCCCGGAGTTCCCCCTCACATGCCGCCAGTTGACCCCGATAAAGGTCTGAGCGTCGCTGCACCTTGTCGGCCACGCGCAACAGCCATTTTTTGCTCCGATAGGTCCCGCGATTGAACCCGCCCCGGCCTTCATGGTATGCCAGATAAAGGCTGCGGGCGTTCTTCCTCGATATGCCGCATTGTTTGTGGCTTAGATAACAGTACCAGCCCACAAAATCGATGGCATCTTCAAAATCATCCCGATCCGCCCACGAATTTCCGGTGCTCTCCTGGTATTCCGCCCAGGTCTCGTCTTTTGCCTGTGCATAGCCATAGGCGGACGATGGTCGGGGGCCGGGAAAAATCCACAGGCATGTGGTCCTGGGCGGCCTGGCATCGGCAATGTATTTGGATTCCTGATGCATGATGGCCATCGTCACATAGATGGGCACTCCCCACCGCTTATAGGTGTCATAGGCCGCATCGTACCACTCCGGGTACTCCCTGAAAATTTCACATACATTGTCGAACCGCTTGGGCGGTGTCGTCGCACAAGCCCATAAAAGGGCCAAAAAAAGCAGACCGGCCATCAAGAGCACAGCGGCCCCCGGGCTCCCCGTCACAATGTCACGCCACGAAAATTCCGAAAGAGGGGCGGGATCCGCCGGTTTTTCTTCGTTTCTGGCACTCTTGATGATCTTTTTCTTAAAATTGCCTTTGTCCATAAATTCAGATATTGCCCTGGGTAAGGGGGATTTCATCGGCACAAGGCAAAGGTTCACTTGACCTGTGGGCGTTTGACATTTACCATAGATTGACCCATTAGGAAAGCCGTAACCCTTTTATTCGCTTTCGCCCTTTTTTAACCTTAGATAACTTTTAAGATTATTATGCAACCATACGATCTTACAATACAAAACGGAACGGCCCTTACCATGGACCCCGGATTTCCGGTCATTGAAAATGCCACGATTCATGTCAGAGGAGGCACCATCGTCCACGTGGGCAATTCCACTTCGCCTCCCGGTGCCGCCCGGGAGATAATCGATGCACAAGGCGGCCTGATTCTGCCGGGCCTCGTGAACGGGCATACCCATGCGGCCATGACCCTGTTCAGGGGGTTGGCCGATGACCTCCCCCTAATGGACTGGCTGAATCAGTATATATTTCCCGCAGAATCGAGGATGGATGACGATTTTGTTTACAGAGGCAGTCTCCTGGCCTGCGCAGAAATGATTTTGTCAGGAACCACCACCTTCTGCGACATGTATCTCTTTGAAGACCAGGTAGCCAGGGCGGCCGCCACAAGCGGATTACGCGCGGTGGTGGGAGAGGTGCTGTACGATTTTCCCTCACCCAATTACGGCGAGTTGGAAAACGGTTTTCGTTACACGGAAATGCTCATCGAAAAATGGGCGGATGACCCCCTGGTCACTATTGCGGTGGAACCCCATTCCCTGTTTACCTGTCATCCGAGCCTGCTCACGCGGGCCAACGATCTGGCCGTAGAAGCCGGTATACCGTTGAATATTCACGTGGCCGAGACCCTGTCCGAGGTAGCGGACATCCGAGACAAATACGGCAAGACACCGGTGGAACATCTGGCCTCGCTGGGCCTTCTGGGCCCCCACCTGATCGCGGCTCATGCCGTGCATGTCACCGATGCGGACATCGAGCAACTGGCGGCCCACGGGGTTCGGGTGGTCGTTAATCCGGAAAGTAATATGAAACTGGCCTCCGGCATCGCCCCGGTTCCCAAACTCCGGGCCCGAGGCGTGACCGTGGGTCTCGGAACAGATGGCTGTGCCTCCAACAACAATCTCGACCTCCTCGCAGAGATGGATACGGCTGCCAAGGTCCAGAAGGTCGTGTCCCTGGATCCCACGGTGATGGACGCCCGGACCGTGTGTAAAATGGCCACCATTGAGGGGGCCAGGGCCCTGGGCCTCGATCATATCATCGGTTCGCTGGAGACCGGCAAAAAGGCGGACATCATCGTGGTGGACACGGATAGACCCCACCTGACCCCCATGTACAATCCCTTCTCACACCTGGTGTACGCGGCAAAAGGAAATGATGTCATACACAGCATCATCAATGGCCGTGTGGTGATGAAGGACCGAAAGCTTGGCACCCTGGACACCGAAGCGGTCATGCGCCATGCGCGGGAGAAGGCGAACCAGGTGAGGGGATGGGTCGGTGGATGAAAAGATGAGCCTCAACAGAGAGGCCTATGTTGCCTTGGGAAGCCGGCTTAAAGGGGTCCCTGAGGTCATGACCCTCGGCGTAAAGCCCAACTTCCTGGACTATTCGCCTAAAGAGCGAGCATCGATTCTAGGTGCCCGGCTGATCCTTTACCCCACACGAAACTATGCGCAATTTCTGACGACCCTGGGGAAGATGATCTTTCCCAGTCTGGAGACCTGTCTCTACTCGGATGAAAAGATTAAACAGACCACGCTTTTTTATATGGCCGGGGTCACACATCCCCGCACACGGGTCTACTATCCATTACACCACCGGGACATTCTTAAGGACTTCCGGTTTCCTTTTGTGGCAAAGCTGCCCAGGTCTTCATCGAGGGGGCGAGGGGTTTTCATGATCCAAACCCAGGAAGACCTCGAACACTACCTGACGCTAACGAAGATCGCTTACATACAGGAATTCCGTCCTCATGATCGTGATCTGCGCGTGGTGCTCA
>JARRPY010000250.1:0-4863 GCA_037382425.1 Deltaproteobacteria bacterium | reverse complement strand
AAATTTCCTCCCGTTTAAGTTATGTCCATTCATTATGACAATATCTGCTGTTCTTATCCTTCTAGGTGCTCTCGTGTAGTAATTGTTATGTGTCTAACCCCCGCTCCACCCGACAGCCGGTTAAGTTCGCTGCGCGAACGACCGGGGACGGGAGACGGAGGACTGGGATGATGAGACCGGGAAAACCCGGCTGCCGGTAAATAGTATTTCCCTGGATGTTTATGGACATTTATTGAGTTCACGGCAGAATGAAGTAGCAAATAAGATCGAGAAGTTGATCTCCTGAGAAGTATCCCGATTATTGATTTATAATAAAAATATAAGCAGATATTTGGTCCATTTGAGCGATATAAACAGGTTAGACGGATTATTGTAGAAGAGAAGGATTTTAAATGGACACGGAACTGAACGATCTCCTAGTCGAAGCTATATGGTGGGTTGGTCGATGGTCTTGGTGGAATTCCGATCTCCCCAAGTCATTCTTTGTCGAATTTAGCGCCACACAGATTTGGAACCCCCCGATGAAGGATGGAATGCCACCCAATCATCAAATCGGCTTCCATTTTCTAGATCCCCATTGTGTATGTTTTATCGAACGATATGAGGGAGCACGTCCTAACTGGCCCGAATTATTACATAACGATAAGGTCAAGCAGCCTCTTAATTTTCATGACCCAACGATTACATTCTTGGATACCACTCTCATTCATCAACTCCTTAGCGAAGTCATCAACATTCGAGTCTATAGCGGCTCTGACCCGAGGGATGTTGACTGGGACAAGGCAAATGCCAAGTTAGTATTCTGGGCAGGTTCTCTTGGATTAGCCATTGCTGCAGACGAGATGCGAATAGCGAATCACAGTGGTTTGGTCAATTCCGAGCAGGTATATGAAATGAGAAGAAAATACTCAGATTACTACCGTGACTATTGGTTGTATAAGACAGCGACGAGATTCCATCCCAATTTATTCCCCTTTCCCATTGATTATGTGTGTGAAGCCTCTATTCCTGGCGCTGGAAGGGGTGAGCTCCCCGATGACGATCCTATTTGGGATAAGATAAGACAGGAAGATCAAAGGCTTACCAATCGGATCAAACGATTTTTGTCTCGCCTGGTGGGAAGGCACTAGCTAATGCATCCTTGACACCGAGTTTTACCTAGAAATCCGCCTAGCCCACGCTCCACCAGACTCTTCGACTACGGGCTTCGCCCTTCGCTCAGAACAGGTGAGCTGATCCGTTAGGGCAACTACATTCAATCCCAAGGAAATTTATGCACTTTCTTGACCCTGAAATCTCCGAAATCGACTTGGAAGAGTTCATGAAACAAGCTCTCGATGAAGCCGAGGTGGCTGGGCAGGCTGGAGAAATACCTATCGGAGCCGTTGTTGTCATCGATAATCAGGTTATTTCGCGGGGGCGGGCTCGGCACAAAGAAATCAAGAGCCAGTTAAGCCATGCTGAACTGAATGCGATGTTGGCTGGGGGAGAACCACTTTGGAAGGATTTCCGTAAAGCTATCCTCTTCACAACAGTCGAACCTTGCCCTATGTGTTTAGGCGCCACGGTCATGGCCGATATACCCCATATCATCTTTGCTTTAAACGATAATATCGGTCAATCAAGTCTTAGCATTGAAACCAATCTTTATATTAAACGGCACATAAAAACCTATTTTGGAGGAGTATTAGAGGATAGATCAATCGAGCTGTTCAAGAAATATGCCCCTGATGATTTGGAGTATATTTTGCGTTTTCAGAAGCATGAATAGCGCCCTAACCCCCGCTGCACCTGACTCTTCGACTGCCCTTTCGACTTCGCTCAGGGTTCGCTCAGGGCAGGTGAGCTCATCCGTTAGGCGCATCATGTTGATAGGAGGTAATAAGTGCCAAGAGGTTTTTTCGATAACCGGATTCGTTGGGATTTCGAACGGAATGGTACACAAAGGAAGTTGCCCTACTTCTATTACGACAATACTTTATTGGCTGCAATCTTCCTAGCCTCAAGCTCAAAGATAGAACAACTGTTACCACATCCGAGTATGAAACCTGTCGAAATCATACCTGGGCGATGCACAGTAGCATTTGCAGCCTTTGAATATCGAGAAACAGATTTTGAACCTTATAACGAAGTGAGTATTTCATTTCTGATCTCGTTCGGGCAACGCCAAATCCCGGGTTTCACTGCCGCAAAAATGATGCTCTCTCGCACCATTTCCTCTTATGTTTGGCAACTTCCTGTTAACACCGAGCATGCTCGAGCAGGTGGAGTAAATTTGTTTGGATATCCAAAGTTTTTGGCAGACATAAGCTTTGACAAAGGTGACGAATGGATAACCTGTACCTTAGCTGAAGAGGGGCGAGAGATACTTCAATTGAGGGGTAGGAGGTTGCCAACAAAGAAGGCTAAGCTAATTCATTACATCACCTACGCAGTTGAAAATGGCAGCCCACTTGTAGCTGAAGTGTTAGTCAATCCAGTAGAGTATGCTGAATCGTATGGTGGGAGTGAAGTTGAACTTGAGCTTGGTTCAGGCCACTACGTTAGCGACATGTTGGAGCAAGTGGACCTTGGTAAACAGGCATTGGTTTATCAATACAGCCCAACAAACGAAGCTATTCTCTTTCCAGCTCGCAATGTATTCAGAACTACGCTGGAGTAGATATAGAAATCCCAGTCAATCGATGCGCCTAAAAGCAGATATTTGGTCAAAGTGACCAAACGATTGAATCGTTTTGTCTGTTTGAGCGATATTAACAGGTTATGTAAATTTGTCTCATTTGATCAAATATGAATTGTGTCTGCAAATCATCCACCAGTTTCCATGGTCTTGAAGCTCAGCGATATGCAAAGGAGCATCTGGTTGAGGTTGAAGTTGATGTTAATAACTGGATCACTTATTATATTTGCCCAGATACTGGTGTTGAGTGGATGACGGAACATCCATATCCCGAATCTCATGGTGGTGGTCCGATCAACTTGGTACGAAAAATTGATAATATCCAAAGAAAATGACCTATGAGAAGTATTTTCATAAATTACATAACCCCCGCTGCACCTGACAGCAGGATGTTCGCTGCGCTCACGACCGGGGACGGAAGACGGAGGACCGGGGCCAAGAGTCCGGCGAGACCCGGCTGCAGGTGAGCTCTATCTGTTAGGCATCCTTGAAAGACTATTGAAAGGTAATGCAATACTTAAGGAGATCTGAACCGTGGCAAATACCGAATTTCAAGAAAGAGACCTACTTATCAATGAGATTGAATGTAATCTGTGGGAAACATGGGCAAACTGGGGTCGAGGGCCTGGCTGTGTCCTCCATGAGGAGAACAATATTCTCTGGTTCGAAACTCCCCTACCAATCATTCCCTATAATGGCGTACTCAGATTCAGCGTTAGCGACGACTCCGAGCGTCAGATCAACGCTATCATAAACCGCTTTCAAAATCGTCAAGTGCCCTTCATTTGGGTGCTCCATCCATCCTCGCAGCCCCCTGATCTGTCGCACAGATTAGTTGATCACGGCCTAAAGGATGTTGAACCAATCTATGGTATGGCGAGAACTTTAGCTTCCTTACCTGACCTTCCAGCTTTGCCATCCAACATCCAGGTTCGGAAAGTCGCGGATGAGCACGATGCGAATGCATTGATCCAATTCGCTTCCTGGCGCTGGAATATTCCAGAAGAACACCAAACGGCGTATGCCAAGATCGTTTCCCAAGAGTTCCGCTTCGGTATGCCAGGGGCTAAGGCGCATATGTGGCAAGCATGGCACGAAGATCGGCCAATTGCGAAAGTCGCGCTGTATCTCGGCTCCCGTTCAGCGGGGATCTATGCCGTCGCAACTCGCCCAGAAGCCCGCCGTCAAGGTCTCGCAAGTTTTCTGACTGTCACGGCCCTTCATTATGCTTATGATGCCGGTTATCACTTGGCCATTCTTCATTCCACTCCGATGGCTCAAAAGCTATACAAATCCATGGGGTTCGCTTCAATTGCGGAGTTCCGTCTCTTCGCTTCAGAAGATGTTCATATGTAAGGGGTGGTCGCCCAACCCCGCGTAAACCGGACTCGCCTTCGGCTCAGTGTACGCGGTGCGAAAATTGCAATCCTTGGCTTCAATTAGCAACTCTCGAATTGCATACCCGGCGAGCCGGTTACGCCTCCGTTAAGCAGCACAACAGTAATAAGATTTGATTAGGAGGTATAAACGATTTGGATTACAAAATTCAGGATGAAATGTCATATAACGAAGAAGTTTTTGAATCAAAAGAATACGAGCACTCCGAGTTCATATCTTGTGAATTCTATGATTGTTCTTTCATTAAATGTTCCTTTTCTGAGGCTGTTTTTAATGCTTGTCGATTCGTCAACTGTAACTTCCTTCAATGTGATCTAAGCTTATTGCAGTTAAAAGGAAGTAAATTTTCAGACATACATTTTGAAGATTCAAAAATCGTAGGAGTGGATTGGACCCAGGCGAATTGGGCAGGGGCAAGGCTGGGTAAGCCGCCCAGTTTCTTGAGGTGTGACATCAGCCATTCAACATTCCTTGGGTTGGATTTGAGAAAGCTAGAGGTAAAGGATAGTAAAGCAAAGAATGTGGATTTTCGGGATGCGAGTCTGGAGAAAGCTAACTTCGAGGGAACAGATTTTTCAAAGAGTTTGTTTGGTAAAACAATTTTGTGTGAAGCGGATCTCAGCAAAGCCAGGAACTATCATATTGTCCCCGGAGAGAACGATCTAAAAGGGACCAAGTTTTCACTACCTGAAGCAATGTCGCTATTGTATAGCTTAGATATCGTTCTGGTAGAGAGATAAACCAAAATTGCTGACCTGTGCCGCCTAACCCCCGCTCCACCTGAC
>JARRPY010000249.1:0-4877 GCA_037382425.1 Deltaproteobacteria bacterium | reverse complement strand
CAGCGGCCATGGCGTGGGCCGGTACAGCTTTATCGGGTACAAACCGCTGGTGAGGGCATCATACCTTCAAGGAGAGATGGAATTATGGGACGGCCAAGCCAAGCGGATTTTTCATGACGTGAAAAACCCTTTATTGCCCCTACGGGAGTTGTATCACCGGTTCCGACTGGTCACCCTCGAAGGGCTTGGGCCATTTCAGGGGGGACTGGTGGGGTATATCAATTATGACCTGATCAGAAAATGGGAATCGTTTCCCGACATGGACACAGATAATCTCCACATGCCAGAATTGCTCTTAACCCTCTCCCGTCGATTGATCGTCTTCGACCATTTGACCCAGCGGATCATGGTGGTCGCCTATGCCTTTTTGGGAGATGAGAAGCGGTTGAGACCGGCGTATGAAAAGGCCCGCCTGGTTGTGGAGGAAACCCTCAGAGAATTGAGACAGCCTCTGGCCTGCGGCTCAGATCAGGGGTTCTTTTCCTTTTCGGATTTTAAATCCAATTTCAAGCAAGCGGACTTTAAGGATGCAGTAAGCAAGGCCAAAGCATATATCGCCGAAGGGGAGGCCATTCAAATCGTGCTCTCTCAGCGGTTTTCAGGAAAGGTGCTCGGGGATGAATTCGTCCTTTATCGAACCTTAAGAAGCATTAATCCTTCGCCTTATATGTTTTATCTCAACTTCGGGGATATAAAGTTTATCGGATCTTCCCCCGAGATACTGTGCCGTCTCACAGACGAAAAAATCGAACTTCGCCCCATTGCCGGGACAAGACCCCGGGGCAAGAGCGCTAAAGAGGATCGGCTGTTGGAAAAGGAACTTCTGGAAGACCCCAAGGAGCGGGCCGAACATGTCATGCTGGTGGATCTGGGAAGAAACGACGTAGGGAAGGTGGCCCGACCCGGAAGCGTGAATGTCTACCGATTTATGGAGGTGGAGCGCTATTCTCACGTGATGCACCTGGTCTCAAAAGTAGAGGGGCGGCTGAAACCGGGAATGGACTGCTTCGACGTGTTCATGGCCACCTTTCCAGCGGGGACCGTCACCGGTGCGCCCAAAATCAGGGCCATGGAGATTATTCATGAACTGGAGCCCGATCTCCGAGGCTCCTATGCAGGCGCGGTGGGCTATTTCGGTCTGAACGGGAATATGGAATTTTGTATCACCATCCGGACGATTACCGTTTTCAAAGACAGACTCTCCGTTCAAGTGGGCGCCGGTATCGTGGCCGACTCCACACCGTCAGGAGAATATAAAGAGACCCTCAAAAAGGCCGAGGCCATGATAACGGCCCTGGAACAGGCAGGGAAGTTTCGTCATCGGCCCCCCGGGATAGCGGTCCCGAACACATCGGGAGGATAAAGGACATGGTTCTCCTCATCGATAATTACGACTCCTTCACCTACAACCTGGTGCAGATGCTGGCATGCATCGCCTCGGATCCGGTAATCAAAGTGATCCGCAATGATGAGGTGGACATATCCGGGATAGACGCCCTGCGACCGTCCGCCATCGTGATATCCCCCGGCCCGGGTACGCCGTCAAAGGCGGGCATCTCCGTGGCGGCCATTCGCCATTTCGGATCTCGCATTCCCATCCTGGGGGTGTGTCTGGGGCATCAGGCCATTGCAGCGGCTTTCGGCGGAAAGGTTAGGCGGGCGGATCGTATCATGCACGGCAAGACGTCTCATATCTGTCATGACGGAAAATATATGTTTGAAGGCTTGCACAATCCCTTTGAGGCGGTGCGCTACCATTCCCTGATCGTGGACAGGAGTTCCCTTCCCTCCTGCCTATCGGTCAGTGCCTGGACAAAAGACAATGAAATCATGGGGCTGAGACATCGCAGCTACCGGATAGAGGGCGTCCAGTTCCACCCGGAATCCATCTTAACAAGGGCCGGTAGACACATCATTGAAAATTTTGTTTGCGGTCATTCGGACGACACAAAAAAACCATTCATGAGGAGGACGTAAATCATGATCAAACAGTCCATCGCAAAAATGGTCAGAGGCGAGCATCTGACTGAAAAGGAAATGGGAGGGGTCATGGAGGACATCATGACCGGTAGAACGACCCCCGCCCAGATCGGCGCCTTTGTCACGGCTTTAAGAATAAAGGGAGAGACAGTGGATGAAATTACAGGGGCGGCTAAGGTAATGAGGGCCAAGGCTTCGACCATCCGTCCCAACAATCATGTGGTGAATATTGACCGGGACGAGATTGATGAGGAGGACGAAACCATCCTGGATACCTGTGGAACCGGAGGAGACGGAACCAACACCTTTAATGTCTCCACCGCCACTGCATTTGTGGCCGCTGGGACCGGCGTCAAGGTGGCCAAACACGGCAATCGAGCCGTTTCGAGTCAGTGCGGCAGTGCGGATGTGCTCAAGCATCTTGGGGTGAAACTGGATATTAACCACGCCAGCGTGGAGGCATGCATCCGCGAGACAGGCATCGGATTTCTCTATGCGCCCTTGTTTCACGGCGCCATGAGTCATGTGGCCGGGGCCCGGCAGGAAATAGGGCTCAGATCCATCTTTAACCTGCTCGGTCCGTTGACAAACCCGGCCGGGGCAACGGCCCAGGTCCTGGGGGTCTATTCTCAGAACCTCACCGAAAAAATGGCCCATGTACTCGGGAGGCTGGGGACCAAGGAGGCGTTTGTGGTCTGTGGGGAAGGGACCTTCGATGAAATCAGCATTTGCGGCCCCACCCGGGTGTCGCACCTGAACGGAGGCGGCGTGAAGACTTTCGAAATCGAACCCGAGGCCTACGGGTTTAAAAGGGCCGTGCCCGACTCCATAAAAGGAGGAGACGCCAGGGAGAACGCACAGATTATCAAAAACATCTTGGATGGCGAAAAAGGCCCGAAGCGGGATATGGTCCTCCTCAATGCGGCGGCGGCTTTCGTGGCAGCGAGGCTTGATCCGGATTTCTCTCAAGGGATCAAACGAGCCGTGGCCTCCATAGATTCCGGCCGGGCCAGGGAAAAGCTCGATGCGTTGGTCCATTTCACACAAGCGTGCGGTGCGCTGTCGTTTAGGGATCTCCAATAAATGACCGATCACCGCAAAGAAGATATCGGGCGTCTTTCATGAGACCTCAATTAAAAGAAATAATTGAGCATAAGCGAGAGGAAGTTTGCCGCCTGAGACTATCGGATATCCCGGCGAAAACCCGGGATGCTGCGCGGCCCGTCCGCAATTTCAGAGCTGCCCTTATTAAAGGCCACCGGATCAATTTGATCGCCGAGGTCAAATTCGCCTCTCCCTCGGCAGGCGTGATCCGAAAGGCGAACGACCCGATCCACATCGCACGGACATACGAAAAGGCGGGTGCGGCGGCCATCTCTCTGTTGACGGATAAGAGGTATTTTAAAGGAGATATCAAGCACCTTCCCCGGTTGAAACGGCATGTTTCCCTCCCCATTCTTCGAAAGGATTTCATTCTGGAAGAGATCCAGGTGGAAGAATCACGCCTTCTGGGTGCGGATGCAGTCCTCCTCATTGCACGGATTCTATCCGAAGGGAAGTTGACGAAACTGTTGCGCGCTTGCGAGAAACACGGGCTTTGGGCACTCACCGAAGTTCATGATATGCCCGATCTTCAAAAGGCCATCGCATCGGGTGCCCGTATCATCGGGATCAATAACCGCAACCTGGACACCTTCGAAGTGGATCTTACAACCACTTCAAAGCTGGCCCCTTATGTCCCGCCCGGATGCATCCGGGTCAGTGAAAGCGGGATTCAGACGACAAAAGACGTGGAGGCCTTAAAAAAAGCGGGCATTCATGCGGTTCTGGTGGGAACCGCCTTAATGAAGAGTGAACAAATTGACAGAAAGGTGGAAAAACTGACACGTGTCGGTGATTCCTGATTGGCAACCCTCATGGTCAGAATCAAGATTTGCGGCATAACCCACATGGACGATGCCCTGATGGCCGTCCATCTGGGCGCCGATGCGCTGGGGTTTATATTCGCCTCAAGCCCCAGACGGATCACGCCCGAATGCGCCCGTCTCATCGTGAATGGCCTACCGCCGTTTGTTCAGACGGTGGGGGTCTTTGTCAATGAATCACGAGCCATTATAAGAGATACCATGGCGTTTTGCGGTCTTGATATGATCCAACTCCACGGCGATGAGTCTCCGGAGTTCTGCAAAGGGCTTGGTTCTGTTCCCATCAAATCCTTTCGAATAAAAGATGCCGAAAGCCTCACCCCCATGGGCCGTTACCAGGGAAAGGTGAGAGCCGTTCTCCTGGATACCTTTCAAAGCAACAAGCCTGGGGGTACCGGGAAGGCCTTTGACTGGGGTCTGGCCCTTAAGGCCAAGGCATTCGACATGCCGTTGATCCTATCCGGGGGGTTGGGACCCTCGAATATCGAGAGGGCCGTCGCCGTCGTAACCCCCTATGCGGTCGACGTCAACAGCGGCATCGAAACGGCCCCCGGGAAAAAAAGTGCGGTGCTGATGGAGGAATTGATGAACAAACTCAAAAGCGTTCGGAAAGGCGGTGTGGTTCATGGATGACAGAGGATACTATGGAAGATTCGGCGGCGCATTCACACCTGAAGTGCTGGTGGCCACATTTGAGGGGCTTGTCCAAGCATTCGAAAAGGCCGTGAGTGACCCCGGTTTCTGGGATGAATACAGAAGGATCATGACCTCCTATTCCTGCCGGCCGACCCCGCTGACGTTTGCCGGAAACCTGTCCCGGCATTTCGGCGGCCCGCGCATTTACATTAAACGGGAAGACCTGAATCACACCGGATCGCACAAACTCAATAATGTCATCGGGCAAGGGCTCTTGGTGAAGCGAATGGGAAAGTCCCGGGTGATCGCAGAGACGGGTGCCGGCCAACACGGGGT
>JARRPY010000248.1:3567-8518 GCA_037382425.1 Deltaproteobacteria bacterium | reverse complement strand
CTCCCGTATGAAACTGATGCTCTGTTCCAGGGTCATGGGTTTGATAGGCGACAAAATGACATTGTCGTCTTTTCCCGCCGCCCGCATGTTGCTCAGTTTCTTTTCCTTGGTGGGATTGACGTCAATGTCCTGGCCTCGGTTGTGTTCGCCGATGACCATCCCCTCGTAGACCGGTTCGCCGGGCGTGATAAAAAGGCGGCCCCGGGGCTCCAGGTTAAACAGGGCATAGGGTACGGCACTGCCGGAACGGTCGGAGACGATGGAACCGGTGAATCGGCTGGGACATTCGCCTCTAAAAGGCTCGTACCCGTCAAACAGCGAGTTCATGATGCCGGTCCCCCGGGTATCGGTCAGGAATTCGTCCCGGTAACCGATCAGGGATCGAGTGGGAACGCTAAAATCAAGGCGCACCCGCCCCGTGCCGTTATTGACCAGGTTGGTGATGCGCCCTTTTCTGAGTGACAGTTTTTCCGTTACCAGGCCCATGAACCGTTCTTCGCAGTCCACCATGAGTCGCTCGATGGGTTCGGTTTTGCAGCCGTTTTCCTGTCGGAAAATGACCTCGGGCCGACCCACGCTGAATTCATATCCTTCACGCCGCATGGTCTCCACCAGGATGGCCAGTTGAAATTCACCCCGTCCTTTGACGATGATGCGGTCCTGCTTTTCATCATTTTCCACTTCGATGGCCACATTGAGGAGCGTCTCTTTTAGAAGCCGTTCCCGAATGCGGCTCAGCTGCACGTATTTTCCTTCACGTCCTCCCAGCGGCGAATCGTTGATAAGGAACTGCATGCTGACGGTGGGCTTGTCCACGCTGATCCGAGGCAGCGGCTGAGGGGTTTCCCGGTTGCAGATGGTATCCCCGATTTTCACATTCTCAATGCCGGCCAGCACCACGATATCGCCGGCGGTGACCCTGTCCGCATCGACCAGTTTCATGCCGTCGTAGGTTTGGAGTTTGCTCACCTTCAGGTCGACGGTTTCTCCCTTTTCGCCGAGGCAGACCAGGCTGTCCCTGGACCGGGCCGCGCCGTTAAATATTTTTCCAACGGCCAGACGTCCCATGTAATCGGAATAGCCGAGATCCGAGACGAGCATTTGAAAAGGGGACCCCGCGGCGTAGGAGGGCCCGGGGATCTCCTGAAGGATGGTATCGAGCAGAACGTGAAGGTTTTCGCCTGTCTCCTTCAGGCTCTTCTGAGCAATGCCGTCACGACCCACCGCATACAGAAGCGGGAATTCGAGCTGTTCGTCATCGGCCCCCAGATCGATCAGAAGATCGTAAATCTCGTCCAGGACCTGAGCGGGCCTGGCATCCTTTCGGTCGATTTTGTTGATGACCACCAGGATTTTTAATTTTGCATCGAGGGCTTTTTTCAGCACGAAGCGGGTCTGGGGAAGCGGCCCTTCGGATGCGTCTACCAGCAGGATGGCGCCGTCGGCCATGCTGAGGGCCCGTTCCACCTCCCCTCCGAAATCCGCATGGCCGGGGGTGTCAATAATGTTGATGCGAACGTCTTTCCATTTGACCGAACAGTTTTTGGCGGCAATGGTAATGCCCCGTTCCCGTTCCAAGTCCATGGTGTCCATGAGACGCTCTTCTACCTTCTGATCCGCCCGAAAGAGGCCGCTTTGCCGAAAAAGGCCGTCCACCAGGGTGGTTTTGCCGTGGTCCACATGGGCGATAATGGCTACGTTTCTCAACTTTTCATTTCTTCGTATCTGAGTCATGGGTATCGGAATTTCCTTTGGCGACTTGATAAACAAGCCGGTATTCTAAGCATTATCCCTCTATTTACAAGGTTTATAATTCTTTGAAAATGCCTATCGAGCGCATTGCCCACTGTTTGTTGGAGCGAAGCGGAAATCCCGCCTTGCGGGGCGGCGGGCTCTTCAATTGACAAGGCCCTATCGATCATGATAATGTATTACAAAAAGCCAATCGATTGAGGTGTTATCATGCAAACAATAACAGTTTCTCCAAAATTTCAAGTGGTTATTCCTAAGCTAATCCGTGAAACGATGCGGCTGCGTCCCGGGCAAAAATTGAAAGTCATCGAGTATGAGGGAAGAATCGAGTTGATTCCTGACAGAGAGATTTCTGAGCTTCGCGGGTTTATAAAAGGAATGGATACTGAATTCGAGCGTGAAGGTGACCGCTTATGAATATAGTCGATTCATCTGCCTGGCTGGAATACTTTTCAGGTGGGCCCAATTCAACACAATTTTCTTTGCCTTTAGAAGACGCTTCATCCCTAATTGTTCCTGTCATTACCATATATGAAGTATTTAAAGTCGTGTTACGCGAGGCCGGAGAGAATGAGGCGTTGCAATCTGTAGCGGCAATGCATAAGGGGAAAGTCATTGACCTTAGTATAAGCCTATCTTTAAGCGCTGCAAAGCTGAGTCTGCAACATAATTTGCCTACGGCAGATAGCATCATTCTTGCCACAGCAAAATTATATCGATGTGTCATATGGACGCAGGACGCCCGTTTTGAGAATCTACCGGGAGTAAAATATTTCCCAAAACATGCTCAGGCCAACAAGGGGATTGAGTAAGACGCTCCTGTCGTCGCACCTCTCATGACCGACGCTATCTGAATCGAGAATAATTTAATCACGGAGGATTTTGGATTATGAACCGGCAAGATCACATTTGTGAGGGTTGGGGTCGGACCAAGTTAACTTGTTGATATCAAATGGGATGGTTTTGAAATAGCCCTTGTATTTGGGCCTATATTGATCTTTTCGGGGGTGAAATGATCATGACAGCGAAATCGGCAATTCATTAAATGGCGAGAGCACAAAGACACGATATACCCGGTCAAATATGGCACACCCCTGTTAAACAGGCTTCGCCATTGTGAAATAGGCTTTGCATTTCACTTGGTAAACGTTGAACAGGGCAGGTTACACATCGGGCTACGCCTTCGGCTACGACCCGACAGGCCGATGACATAAAAGAGTATTCTTGCTGAAATTTTCCAAGGATCGAAAGAGATGGCTTCGATGGTTATACGAGGCAAAAAAACGTTATGGATTAGTGATATTGAAAATGCCAGCGAGCGCATTCCTCGCTGCTTGCGGCGGGGTTAGCGCGAACTTAAAATTGGCAAAAATTGTCCGCACTTTGTGCCGACAGCCCACCCTTTGGGTGGGTCCCTGGTTCCCTTACATTTGGGAGAATCCCTGCAGCTTGCTGCAGGGTTCTTCAATTATGCGGTCACTTCGAATCATATACATCTTCTTGTAGTGGGAAACAATGAAAGAGATGTTATCCCAAATTCGATAAAATTGATTGCGGGACGTACGGGGCAGGAATTTGGTACCATAAAAGATGGGTGGAGGACTCCCTCGAGAACGGAGAAAATATCCGAGACGACAAATGGACGAAGCGTATTGCCGTTGGAAATAAGCGTTTTGTTGAAAAGGTGAAATCATTGATGGGTGTGTCGGCTATTGGGCGGAAAGGTATTGAAGGAGGAGAATCATATCAACTTCGAGAACCTGCCATTGCGTATGGAGCCCATTTTGGGGTCGAAAACAGCGATATGGCGCCTGAAAATATCTATTTTTGGGATGTTATTCCTTATGATTCAAGATGTTAACTTGGTCCGACACCCAACCCGGTTTCACCGGAACAAAGATCGGGCTTGATGTAAACCATGCAGCGCACCTTGATGCCACTCATAACGGGGCTGGCCTCAGCCGTTTTATTTGGTGCTGCCACCCCTGCCAGCAAGGCGCTGCTGGCAGGTATTGATGCACAAGTGCTCGCGGGACTGCTGTATCTCGGGGCGGCATGTGGTGTTTTGCCTTTACTCGTTGGAAAAAAATCCTTCGGTCAGCCATGGCATGCGGACAGACGGACGCTCTTGCTGCTCACGGGCGCCATTATATTGGGGGGAGTGCTCGGGCCGTTTTTGCTTCTGTTAGGATTAACGATCGCCACCTCGGGCTCCGTCAGCCTCTGGCTTAATCTTGAATTTGTGGCCACGGTAGTGCTTGGCCACTTCGTGTTCCATGAACATCTGACGGCAAGGGGCTGGATTGCGGCGGGCGGGACCCTCATTGCGGCGGTGCTCCTGGCATGGGGCGAAGGGACATTCGGCATCTTATCCGTTTCCCTGGTCGCTTCCGCGTGCTTATGCTGGGGTTTTGACAATCACTTCACCGCACTCATCGACGGCCTTACGCCGGCCCAGATCACCATGTGGAAGAGTCTGGCTGCGGGAATATTTAATCTGGCCATAGGCGTCATGCGTTCAGGCGAGGTCGCCGGCGTTACCATGATTTGTGCGGCCCTGATCGTCGGAGCCTTTTGCTACGGGGTAAGCGTTACCCTGTATATCACTACGGCTCAGGGGCTCGGCGCATCTCGCAGTCAAATGATTTTTTCGTCGGCCCCATTCTTCGGCCTGCTCCTGTCCGCCGTCCTTCTGGGGGAACATTTTACCAAAATCCAGGCACTGGCTGCCGGGATCATCATGCTCTCTCTGATATTTCTCTTTAGCGAGAGACACTCACACGTCCACCGCCACGACTCGGTATATCACATACATGGCCATTCGCACACAGACGGCCATCATGACCACGACCATAATGGTATTCCGCTCAAGGAGAGTCACTCCCACTGGCACGAACATGAAAAAACAGATCATGAACACAAACACTGGCCCGATTTGCACCATCGGCATGACCACACGAATGATGAATAGAAGGATCTCGTCAGCGGGAGCGCATCATCGCCCTTTAAGGCAACAGGCAGGTGTGTTATACAAGGAGGTGATGGGCATCCTCTTAGGGAAGAAGCGGCGCACCATATGCTCCGGTTTGAGGCTGAAATGGGCGATATAGGGCGGGAGGTCACCTATTTTTGGAACGATAACCCATAGAACTCAATAGGTTACTTTGGCCCGATCCAAGGCAGCAGGCAGACAACCGGG
>JARRPY010000248.1:0-3561 GCA_037382425.1 Deltaproteobacteria bacterium | reverse complement strand
GATAAGAATAGCGGTGGATTTTCAGCCGATAGACAAAAATACGGCTATTAAGGAAGCGCTGGATGAATTGGATCTCATCTCCGACTATGAAGCGGAACTTCTCCTTCGTGGTCTTAAGCCATTTGCCACGGCTGAAACACAATCCTTTAGGGCTCCGATGTCGCCTTCAGAGTGGCTAGGACGGCGACAATGCAACCTTGTGCTTGTCGTGTACCCCGAAATGGCGTCCACAGCAGACTTTGTTGAAATAGCATCGAAAGTAAAGATTATTGATCCGAACATAAATCCTGTCGTCATCGTCGATAGGATCGAAGAGGACCTTGCACTTCCGTCCGTTCCAACCCTTGTCGTTGCGCCGACAATGATCAAGTGTCTAAAGCATCTGCCGGGGCGGATACTCTGTGGAATGCCGCTCAACAAGAGTCAAGAATATGAGCGCTTAAATAACCGTCGTATTCCAGTCCCTCGTTGGTCGATATTAACGCAGAGCAAGAAGCCTGATCTTTCGTCATTCCCAGATTACGTGGTCTGCAAGCCAAACCTCGGTGGCCAAGGCGCGCATGTGAAAATAGTCAAGAAGAATCGAGTCGAATGGAAACCTGTTGTGACGCAAGCTCTTGGAATGAGCCACGAGATCCTTGTCCAGGAGTTTATTGAAACCGGTCCGAGAGCAATTGTCTATCGTGTAACGACATTATTTGGTCGTGTACTCGAGTCACATCGTTTTGAAGGAGGATGTGGTCTATTGTCGCCAACAGGAAAGCCCTATGGAGGCTCACACATCGTCGCATCCTCGAAAGGGGCGATGGTAACGTTGAATTACGACGAACAGGTGATTCAATTCGGGGAGCGAGCTCACCAAGCGTTCCCGGAAATACCCGTATTGGGTGTCGATATCGTGAGAGAAATTAAAACCGGAAAACTTTATGTACTGGAAGTAAATTCAATCGGATATGTTTGGCATTTCACCTCGCAAACCGGGAAAGGTATCGAGATGCAAATAGATATGCTCCTGAAAAATCAATTCGACGCCATCGCGAGATCTGCGTATATATTAGCCGAGGCAACGCAACGATGGGCCAAATGATGATAGATGTAGACCGCACATCCCTCGATGAGTCTACGGCGCGTCGCGTAGAAACCTTATCTCCAGTTAAACGAGCGCTATTCGATCGTATACTCGAATGCCGTCTTTATGCAAACCGCACCTTGCTTGATAACTATAATCAAATTGATATTCCAAATCCCCAACACAAATTGCCAAAAACCTTTCAGGGAACCGTCATTGATTCTTTTCTTGACATAGTAAAAAAAGGCGGCGAGAAGACAGCGGTCATTCAGGGAGAATCTACGGTGACTTATGCCCGTCTTCATGCGCTGGCACAAGAGCTTGCTGCCGTGCTTAAAACGACTCGCCTAGAGCAAAACTCGGTCGTTGGGATTCATGGTGGAGGCTCTCTGGGACTGGTCGTCAGTATCTTGGCTGCGCTCTACAATGCCTTGACCATCTGCCTCATAGACCAAGAACTTCCGGATAAGCGCAAGAGGTTCATTATTCGCAGAGCAGGTATTTCGCTTCTCATCGACTTGAATACAGAAGATTCGGGTCTGGAAAACATACCCGTTATCCGGCTCGATCCCCTGACTGCGAATATACATTCCAAACAGGGTTTGCGCAGCCCCGATTACGATTTCGCTTTGCCCGATGAGGATAGTCGGGTCTATATTGGCTTTACATCGAGCTCAACAGGCACACCAAAAGGAGTTCAAAGCAGACATGTTACACTTAGTCGCTTCATTGAATGGCAAAAGAAGGAATTTCAAATTGGAGAAGCGGATCGGGTAGCTCAGCTAACCCGACCGGGATTTGACGCAATTTTGCGAGACATTTTTCTTCCGTTAACCAGTGGTGGAGCGATTGTCATACCCCCGCAATTCGGTACAATCCAAAGTGCGGATAATATGGTCGCTTGGTTGGATGAGGGTTTCTTCGAACTGGCTGAGATTTCATAGAAGAAGCGTTGATCTTAGCCACTTGCGGTGGATATTTTTTGTGGGCGAACCGCTCATGGATACTTTAGTGATCCAATGGCGCCGGATTTTTCCGGAATGCCATGCGGGCATGGTAAATCTCTATGGTTTGGCAGAAACAACAATGGCGGAGTTATTCTATGGGGTGGCCGATCCACCTCTTTTGGGCGTTCAGCCCCTCGGCCGCCCTATCCCAGGAACACAGGCATTGATCATAGATCGGAACAACAAGCTTTGTGGCATCGGTGAAGAGGGAGAAGTTGTCATTCGTACCCCATACCATAGCTTGGGATATATAGACGATCCGCCTGAAAGAACAACCGCTTTTATAACGAATCCGTTTACGGGAGATGGCAAGATATCGTCTTGAGACCCGGCGATTTTGGACGGTTCCGCCCGGATGGTGCGATTGAGTTTGTTGGACGGAAAGACGATTTGGTGAAAATTCGTGGTGTTCGAGTACACCCGATGGAAGTGGCGAAAACGCTAAGAAAACATGAGTCCGTTCATAATTGCTTCGTCGCAGCCGAAAATAGTGGAGGAAAGCCAAAGCTGATAGCATGGGTAGAATCTAGACAAGCAAGCGAGAAAGATCTGTGGCAATTTTTACTCGGCGAATTACCGCTTCCTATGATTCCGGAAAAGATATATATCGTCGATAGGTTACCGTTGCTGAACTCATGGAAGGTCGATCGTCAAGCCCTTCTGAATAATGAAAACTTTGTCAGAAAAAGATCCAATATTTTTCGCGAAAGTGGCGAACGGGGTAAAACACTCTCAGAGACTGAAGCTTTTTTACATGGAATTTGGGTCGATGTTTTAGGAATTGAAAACATAGGGCCAACAGATTCGTTCTTCGATTCAGGCGGAAATTCTCTTCAGGCGTTGGAGATACTCGCACGTTGTTCGCAGGCAGGTTTTACGTTTGAATTACATGATTTTCTGCGTGATTCGTCGATTAGAGAGATGGCCGAATTCCAAATACGATCGCGAGACGAAAGTCTAGAAGACTCCAATAGAAACAATCCGCTCGTGGTGCTTCGGGAGGGAGGCGATCGTGCCCCGTTAATATTTGTACATGGTGCCCATGGGCAACTTTTCCATTATGGGTATTTGATCAATGAAGTCGGCAATCATCGGCCATGCTATGGATTCAGACTTCGATCAAATATGCTACCGGAAATCTGTTATACAAAACTGGAAGCGCTCGCTCGCTACTATGTAACTTGTCTTCTTGCGTCGGAACTGCAGGCGCCTTATCATTTTGTGGGCTTTTGTTTTGGCGCAACGCTTGCCTTAGAGATAGCGATACAGCTCACAACATTTGGGAAACAAATTGGCTCTTTGAATGTGCTGGATACCCCTCCTCCGCACTTACCTAATGGATTTAGAAAAAATGTCGATCGTTTATTCTTCTATTTCCATAACTATCCAAAAATCCTGTTAACATCACGATGGTTGAATATAGTAAAACGGCGCGTTGGAGGAAATAGGGAGATATTAGGCACGCCCATCGGCGTAGAACGGATG
>JARRPY010000247.1:0-4960 GCA_037382425.1 Deltaproteobacteria bacterium | reverse complement strand
GATGGCCCGGACCCCCTTAGACTCCAATAGTTCGAGGACTTGGTGGTTGTGAATGAGGGGGCCGAAGGTAAACAGCGGGCCTTCTGCTTTGTTGGCCTCCTCCATCACGATCTCCATGGCGCGGCGGACCCCCATGCAAAAGCCTGCTGTCTTGGCCAGTTTGACCTTCATGAAGTCACGGTCCTCAGGGGGGGTGGAGTGGCGGGATCCTCAGAGGAAAGCGCATTTAATGTAGAAAAGTAGTCATCCATGGCGTGCATGATGGATCGCAGATCTTTGACCCCTGTAAAGGTTCCTCTAAAGCGGCTGCTGTGGGGGAGCCCTTTGGTATATTTCAAAAGGAGCCCGCGCATCACCCTCGATGCCCCGGTTTCTCCCATGGCTGTCTTCAGCAGCTCGAAGTGTCGGATGATAACGGCCTTGCGTTCTTGAATCCCCGGTTGAGAGAGCGGCCGGCCCTCTTGGAGGGCCAGGATCTGTTCGAGCAGCCAGGGATTGCCGATGGCCCCTCGGCCCACCATCACCGCATCACACCGCGTTTTATCCAGCATTTGAATGGCCTTTTGAGGCGTGGTGATATCCCCGTTCCCAATGATCGGGATGCGAACACGGGTTTTGACCTTAGCGATAATGGTCCAGTCAGCCGATCCTGAGAATCCCTGGGTGACGTATCTGGGATGTACGGTGATGGCGTCGGCACCGGCCTCTTCTAGGAGTGGCGCGATGTCACAAGCCTCCGGGTGAACCGCAGACCAGCCGGCCCGTATCTTTACGGTCAAGGGGACAGGGCAGACCCCTCGGACCGCCCGGACGATCTCTTGAGCCCGCTCCGGCGCCTTGAGGAGTGCCCCGCCACCCCCTGTTCGGACCACCTTTCGGGCAGGGCACCCCATGTTGATATCCACGACATCGGCCCCGGCCTTAAGGACGATCTCTGCCGCTCCGGCCATGGTCCCGGGATCAGGACCGAATATCTGTACGGCCAGGGGTTTTTCATCGGGTGCGCTCTTCAGGTAATTGAAGGTCTTCTGCCCGCCCCTCACCAGTCCGACGGCACTCACCATCTCGGTGGTGACCAGTGATACCCCCAGGTCCTTGGCAATCAGTCTGAACGGCAGGTTGGTGATCCCTGCCATGGGGGCCAGGATCACCCGATTTTTTAGGTTTAGGGTTCCAATGTTGAGCCCTCTACTTGACATATTTGAGCATGGCCTTGAACTGTTTTGTTCCGGCCTTCTGCAGCAATTGAAAAATGATGGTTTCAGTGGACGTAATGAGCGCACCCGAATCCCGCATGAGGGATAGGCCGATCCGTCGATTGTCCGAGGTTCTGGAACCCACCGCCTGATGGGGGATGTGGACTCGGTATCCTCGCTCCAGGAGCGACACACAGGTCTGAAATACACAGACGTGCGTTTCAACACCCATGAGGACGATGTTGTGGAGTCGTACCTCTTCCAGGCGTTTGTTGAACGCTTCAACGCCGAGGGCGTTAAATTCCATCTTTTCAATGGGGTCGTAGGACCGCAGGTTTTCCTGAATCTCCGGGAGGGTGAGCCCCAAGCCCTTGGGGTTCTGTTCCGTAACGATGATCGGCAGATCAAAAATCCTTGCCAGATGAATGAGTTGGACGGCCCGTTCCACCACCCGCTCTTTGTTCTCCATGGCCGCCATGAGTTTTTCCTGCATATCGATGATGACCAGTCCAGTGTTTTCACGGTGAAGGAGTGAAATATCCATGGTTTTCCTCTCGATTTCTTATTTGGAAAGGCGCCTTACGCTTCCCCCGCAGGACCTTCCTCGTGTCCCAGCAGGATCATTCGTTCTCTTGCCGCAGCGGACCGTTTCTCTTCCCACATCTCCCAGTCCGCTTTCAAGCGGGCCAACTCCTTTTCAATGGACTCAATGTCACCGGCTTCGCCGTCGGGCGCCGATGTCGCCATGACGGCACGGCGGTCTTTTAGGTCCCGTACCTTTTCCTTGATGGCCTTCATGGCAGCCAGCGCTTCGGTTTCTTTGTCCGAGGGGACCTTGGGTTTTCCACCATAAACGGGAAATGAAAACGTCTTTTTTGATGAGTCCGTTGTATCCATTTCTATACCGGCGAACGCTCATGTGAAATCATTGCATTTTTACCCGAAGGAGTATAGAAAATATCAAATCTCTGTGTCAATCGGAGAACCCGCCAGAAAACAGAGGTCGTTTTCGTCGCGGACAGGCCGTTGGAAACGCCCATGGCCGGAGTCCCACAAACCATGCGAGGATGAGATGGGGAAGCTGTTCGGTACAGACGGTATCAGAGGGGAGGCCAACCGGCCGCCACTGGATGGCATCACCGCTTTTCGAGTGGGAGAGGCGGTGACTTGCTTTTTTAAACGCGAAAATGAGCGGGTGCGGGTCGCCATCGGGAGGGACACCCGCATTTCAGGGAGTATGCTTGAGTGTGCCTTGGCCGCAGGGGTGGCGGCCATGGGAGGCACGGCCGGGCTGTTCGGCGTTCTCTCCACTCCGGGTGTGGCCTTGCTGACCCGGGAGATGGGAATGAATGCAGGCATTGTCATCTCCGCCTCGCACAACCCCTACACGGATAACGGGATCAAGATATTCAAAGGGGATGGATTCAAGCTCAGCGACAAGATGGAAAATCGTATCGAAGGTTTTCTATTTGAGGGAATCCCAACCGCATCAACACCTGCGCCCAACGAGATGGGTCAGGTGGAATGGGTGGGGGATGTCCTTCCCAGGTACAGGCGATTTCTAAGAGGGTGCTTTCCCGAGGGAATGACCATGAGCGGGATCAGGGTGGTTTTGGATACGGCCAACGGTGCCACCTATCACACGGCCCCTGGACTCTTTTCAGAACTGGGCGCGGATGTAAAGACCCTTCATCATCACCCGGACGGTACCAACATCAACGACCACTGCGGGTCCCAGTACATTCAGGATCTTCAGGAACGGGTGAAGACCGACGGGGCGGATGCGGGATTCGCCTTTGACGGGGATGGGGACCGGCTGATTGCGGTGGACGAAACCGGCCGTGAGGTCACCGGGGATCAGATCCTCTTGATTTGCGCCAAGTCCCTGAAGGATCAGGGCCGGTTGAAAAACAACCGGTTGGTCAGTACGGTGATGAGCAACATCGGGTTGACCGAGGGGTGCCAGCGTCTCGGTATCGAGCGTTATGCCTCAAAAGTGGGGGATCGGTATGTGCTCGCCGATATGATGCGTTTGAACGCAGTGGCAGGGGGAGAGGAATCCGGCCACATTATCCTCTTGGACTATCATACCACCAGTGACGGAATGATCACGGCCATGCACCTCATCGCGGCCATGATTCGGGAGAAAAAACCCCTTTCAGAACTGGCCGATCTCATGCGAGTCTATCCCCAGCGCCTGATCAATGTGCCGGTATCAAGAAAGAAGGAGATCACCGCCGTGCCCGCCCTGTCCCGTGCCATTGAAGCGATCGAAGCGGAACTGGGTCCACGGGGCCGGGTGTTGATCCGTTATTCCGGCACGCAGAACCTTTGCCGTGTGATGGTTGAAGGGCCGGATCCCGAGCAAACGGATCAATATGCCCGTCAACTGGCGGATGTGGTTGAATCCACTTTAGGGTAAAACGCACCCCGTTCGGGTTTACGACACCTCTTCGTCCAGGAAGAGGTCGTTTATCTTTTCTTTTACCTTCTCCAGAATGTCGTTGAGCCAGATCACATCATCGATGGAAAGCCGCCCCGCTTTGGTGGTGCTCTTCTTGCCATCCTTTCGGGTGTAGGTTCTCGGGCCGATCTGCAGCTTGGGTTCCCCGTCCCCGTATTGGTTGATGGACACGTTGAGTCCGGTATCCTCGTTTTCCCAACTGGCAAGGACCCTGTCCTTGCTCGCATCATACGCCATGTTGCTCCTTTTATGTCTGCCACCAAGACACAAAGACACCAAGGGTCTTTGAGATAAAAATTTATCCTCAGTGCCTGAATGTCGTTATTTTCTCGATATCCTAAATTACGCCAAATTCAGCGTCGTCGCCCAGTTCCTGCTCTATCCGAAGGAGCTGATTGTACTTGCAGATTCTCTCGGAACGGCACAGGGATCCGGTCTTGATTTGACCGGTTCCAGTGGCCACGGCCAAATCTGCAATGAAGGCATCTTCGGTTTCTCCGGAACGGTGGGAGATGACGGCCTTCCATCCCACCCGGTGGGCCATCTCCACCGCCTCAAGGGTTTCGGTAAGGGTACCGATCTGGTTGAGCTTAATCAATACCGCATTGGCGGATTTTTCTTTAATCCCCTTTTGAATGCGCTTGGTATTGGTGACAAAGAGATCATCGCCCACGATCTGGATCTGATTTCCCAGTTTTTCCGTCATCTTTTTCCAGTGCTTCCAGTCATTTTCGTCCAGGCCGTCTTCAATGGAAAAGATGGGGTAACGCGCGATCCAATCCGCATAAAAGTCGATCATTTCATCGCCGTTCCGCACAGACTGATCCGACTTGGAGAAGACATACTTCCCATTCTTAAAGAAGGATGATGAGGCCGGGTCCAAAGCGAGGACCACATCCTTACCTGCCTGATAGCCCGCCTCCTTAATGCCGGCCAGGATCATCTCCACAGCCGCTTCATCAGAGGGCAGGTCCGGGGCGAATCCCCCCTCGTCACCCACGGCCGTGGCATATCCCTTTTTCTTGAGCACCCGGGCCAGGGCATGAAACACCTCCGCCCCGATCCTAAGGGCTTCCTTGAAGGTTTTCCCTCCGACGGGCATAATCATGAATTCCTGAATATCCACGCTGTTGGATGCATGGAGCCCACCGTTGAGGATGTTCATCATGGGCATGGGGAGTCGGCAGGCATTGGTCCCGCCGATGTAGCGATAGAGCGGCATGAACAGGGAATCTGCTGCTGCCCGTGCCGCGGCCAAGGATACGCCCAGCACGGCGTTGGCGCCCAGTTTGCCCTTATT
>JARRPY010000246.1:0-8141 GCA_037382425.1 Deltaproteobacteria bacterium | reverse complement strand
TGGGCGCATTTGAAACCGGGACCATTGACCAGCCCATTTATCACAAGGACCTCGAACCGCTGGTCTATGTTTTCGGGGATACGGCCGGGCTCCCGCCCCCGGAGGCGGTGATCATGCTGGAAGGCAAGGTCGATGAGGATGCCGCATTGGACGGTGTCGACGTGGTATGGACCGGTGAAGGGGAATGGCATATTACCGTACAGGTCTTCCGGGATCTGGGAATCGCCTTCGCAGTGGCCATAATGGGGATATACATCCTGCTGCTCTATCAGACGCAGAGTTACCTGCTTCCGGCCATTCAACTCATCGCCCTGCCGCTCTCCATCATCGGCATTGTTCCGGGGTTCTGGTTGCTGAACCTGGTGTCTTCCCAACCGGTTGACGGGTGGCAGAACCCCACCTACTTCACGGCAACGGCCATGATCGGTATGATCGCCCTGGCGGGTATTGCCACCCGTAACGCCATTTTGCTGATTGAATTCGTAGAGATACGGAGAAAAGAGGGCGTGGCCCTGGTGGAGTCGCTTCTGGAGGCCGGTGCGTTGCGGACAAGACCGATCATCTTGACGTCTCTGGCGGCCATGCTGGCCGCGTGGCCCATTACCCTGGACCCCATCTTTTCGGGGCTCGCCTGGGCCCTCATTTTCGGTATCTCGGTTTCCACCTTTTTTACGCTGATCGTGGTCCCCATGGTCTATTTCATGGCCTACGGCCGGAAAGCAAATGGGGATGTAAAGAACGAGGCGGCCTGAGAAGGTAGAAATTCCCTCCCTCCAGAATCCCAAAGTTTCGACCGCGTAAAAATGATACGACGTAATAACCTAAAAGCATTCTGACAAAAACACCTAACTCTGCCCCCGTATTTCTCATCCCGTCATATTTTTCCGGAATGGGGTTCGTTCCACGGGAGTTTGGACAGTAGCCGGGTCATGTTGCAAAAGCCGAGGATGGCTGCGACAAGCATGCCCACACCCATGAGGGTGGGCAGCAGGAGCCACCATGGCGAGATGAAAAAGCCAAGGATCACTCCCAACAAGACGATGACACCGACCACGAGATACGTTTGACGCTGAAGACTCATTTCGATCACCTCGCTTTGTATACAGATAATATAGAATGGGTTCTCCGCAGTTGCCTCTCTTGGGAGAATAAGATAGATCTCATGAGCGGAAAATCGGGTCTGTCCTGTATTCGTCGGCAAAAAATCAGGTATCGGAAGGTCACGGGACAACCTTATTCAGCAGGAGACGCGGCCATTTATGAAATACGTGGTGGTTTTAAGCAAAATACACTCATCGCCCCATGACGATCCCATTCTTCTCAGTGTATGTTGCCCGACATGGAATATGCGCGTAGAATATACGCGGAAAATTGGAACGCAGCTTGACGGGACCTTCATCAAAGGGGGATATTGGCCTAAACCCGGTCTTTAAGCCCGACAATCATAAGGAAACCATGATGAGATTCAGTAAACTCTGGCGATATGGCCGTATCCTGGCCTCCCCCAGATTCGTTGCTTCTGTGCGAGGATCACGGAGAAATATCCTGGCCGCGAACTCGGGTCATCCTCCGGTCTCAGGTCCCTACATGGCGGAACTGGATGTGACCTATCGGTGTAACTGCCGCTGCAAAATGTGTCGGCGATGGCAAGATCCCCGAACCGAAGTCCTCACCCTGACCGATTACCGACACCTCGCCGGGGTTTTTCACGATCTGGGGGTGTATCAGGTCAGTATTGCGGGAGGAGAACCGCTGCTTCGGGAGGATATCTTTGGCATCATAGATGGATTTGCCCGGCAGGGGATGTCGGTGAATCTCTGTACCAATGGGACACTTCTGGAAAAATATGCCGATGATTTGTGTCGATCAGGGGTTTCTTGTGTCACGGTGAGCCTGGATGGGTCGACGGCCCAAACCCATGAAACCATCAGGGGGATGCCGGGCGATTATCAGAAGATTGAAGGGGGCATTGGTCGTTTGATGGCCCGGCCTTTCCGACAAAGACCCATGGTTCGTGTCAGAATGGTGGTTTGCGATCTGAATGTGGAAGAAATACCCGACTACTTCGACCAATGGGCCACGAGGGTGGACGACGTATTGATTCAGCCGGTTCATCACTGCAAGGATGCCTTTTATACCGGCAATGATCGCGAGGTATTCGAGCTGGATGGAGAAAGCCTGATTCGTCAATTGGATGGACATCCACTGGGCCGTGGAATTTTTGTGAAACCTCTTTTGAAAAGTCTTAAAAAAAGCGGTGTCTTTCCACAAAACCGCTGCTATGCCGGGATGCTCATGGTCAGGATCGATCCCTGGGGCAATGTGTATCCCTGTCTCGAACAACATGTCTGCGTAGGGTCCATACGGGACAGTGATTTTTTTACCATCTGGAATTCCGCTTCTTTTAATGATGCGCGAAGCGCGATGCTTCAGGATCGCACCTGTAATTGCTGGTACAATAACACGGCCATGATCGGCCATTCCGCCAAGTGGCTGTATCGTACCACCCCTAAGGGTCTCTTGAATGGGGTGAACCGCACGAAAGAAAAAGGAGCCCATCCGTTCAAATCGGCCCCGTCGTCGGTTTCCCCGCGTCAATGAGCATTTAGGTGGACCCCCGCATCCTTTTCGAACCGGAATTTCCTCTTGCGTCATGAGCGACGCCTTATTCCAACTTTCTCGGAGGTCAGACATGCCCAAATCCCAACAACCCATGGCCCTGGCCGGTGATGTCGGCGGCACCCATACCCGTCTGGGCCTGTTTACCGCCGGTGGCCGAAGACCCCGTCTCCAGACCGAGGAGACTTTTTCCAGCGAAAAAGCTCAGGGCCCCGAGGAGATCATCGACCGTTTTCTGAAACAGCGTGACCATACAATTGAGACGGTCTGCCTGGCCATTGCCGGACCGGTGGAACAAAACCGGGTAAAGACGACCAATCTGCCCTGGGAGGTGGACGCCAATGAGATTAAAGACCGCTTCGGATTCGGGCGCGTCCACCTGATGAACGACGTGGCCGCCACCATCCGCGCGGTTCCGCTTTTAGACCCGGACGAGGTTTTCGTGCTCAACAGGGGAAAGGATCTCCAGAAAGGCACCGTGGGATTGGTAGCGCCGGGAACCGGGCTGGGCCAGGCGCTCATGGTGTGGGCCGGGGGGCGTGTTGTGGCGCTCCCCACCGAGATCCCATGATCTGGGGACAGGGGATCCTCCCCGAGTCATTGCCGATGCGGCGCTCAATGGACGGGACCGGTTATGCGTGGATACACTGGACCTTTTTGTTTCCCTCCTGGGAGCGGTTTGCGGAAACCTGGCCTTGACCGGCCTTACGTTGGGCGGACTCTATCTCGGGGGAGGGATCCCGCCCAAAATCCTGCCCGCCCTGAAAATGGGAAATTTCATGAAGGCCTTTACCAACAAGGGAAGATTTCAAGCTCTCACCTCTAGAATTCCCGTACGAGTTATCCTGAACGACAAGACCGCACTCCTGGGCGCGGCCGATTGCGCCCTATCATCTGAACCGGTGCCTTAAATATTGATCTCGCTCATCACGACGCCTCCCACCGTTTCATGAGCCTTTCGAAGCTCAGCCCCTGTACGGCCACCGAGAAGACCACTATCATGTAGGTGGCCATGAGCAGGGTTCCCCGCTGAGGACCCAGCGGCAGGGAAAGGGCCAGGGCCACGGCGATGCCGCCCCGCAGACCGCCCCAGGTCAATGTTTTGATGGTGCAGACATTGCACTTCTGCCCCATGGGCAAAAGCATGAAGGGAATGCTCACACTGCCGAATCGAACCAACAGAACGACCGGGATGAGGGCGAGTCCCGCCATGAGGTGGGGAATGGTGAATTCCAGGGTCAATACCTCCATGCCGATGAGGAGAAATAAGACCGCATTTAGGATTTCGTCCACCAGTTCCCAGAACGTGTCCAGGTTGATCCGGGTGGTGTCGGACATGGCAAAGGCGCGGCCGTGATTCCCGATGAGGAGCCCCGCAGCCACCATGGCCAGGGGGCCTGACACGTGAATGGCATTGGCCAGGGCGTACCCGCCGGTGACCAGCCCCAGGGTGATCAGGATTTCCACCTGATAATCGTTCACCCGCTTCAACATCTGATAAGCGACATAACCGGCGCACAGGCCGAAAGCGATGCCGCCTGCCGCCTCTTCCACAAACAAGAGAACCGCCTGCCCGATGTCGGCATGGTGCCCCCCGGTGATCACCCTCAACAGGACAATAAAGACGACCACGCCCACGCCGTCGTTGAAAAGGGCCTCGCCCGCCATCTGGGTCTCGAGGCTCTTGGACGCCTTTAAGGTCTTCAGAATATTCAATACGGCCACCGGATCGGTGGGGGAGATGAGGGCCCCGAACAACAGGCAATACATCAGTGAAACCGGGATTTCGAGCATCTTCAGGACCGTCCAGGTGAGCACGCCTACCAGGGCCGTGGAAAGAATCACTCCACCGGTGGCCAGGGAGATAACGATCCATTTTTGTTTCATCAGCTCATTGAGTTCCACATTCAGGGCACCCGCAAAGAGCAAAAACCCGAGCATGCCGTTTAAGAGGAGCCGGTTGAAATCGATGTTTCGCAAGACGTCGGAGACCTCTTTCTTGAGTGCCCAGCCGAACTGTCCGGCGACAATCAAGGCCGATGAAAGGATCAGCGCAAAGAGCATCAATCCGATGGTCCTGGGGAGGTGAAAATATTGGTAGTTCAGATAGCTGAATAAGGCGGAAAAGGTAATCAGAACCACAAATAGATTGTATATATCCATGGGATGAAAATAGTTGTGCGAGATTGCGTGGCGCGGCTATTCGGTTTCCTCCATATCCTTAAAGGCCACGATGGCGGTGATCAGGGAGAGGTGGGTGAGACCCTGGGGGAAATTGCCCAGCATCTCTCCGTTCTCCGGATTATACTCTTCGGAAAAGAGAAGGAGATCGTTTCCCGTTGAGGCGGCCCGTTTGAATACCTGGTGGGCCTGCTCTAAGCGGCCCTGCCTCGCCAGACACTCCGCAAGCCAGAAGGAAGCCGCCAGAAATACCCCTTCTTTACCTTTCATTCCGTCATCCAGGGGGGCATATCTCCGGAGAAGACCGGCCTCGGTCAATTCCTGCTGCACCGCGTCGGTGGTTCGGATCATCCGATCATCGGTATGTTCCACAAATCCCATGATGGGGAGCAGGAGCAGGGAGGCATCCATTTCCTGCCGGTCAAAGGCCTGAACGAAGACCCCCCGATCCCGGTCGTATCCGCTTTCTTCGATGGCCTCAAGTACCTCCTGCCGCGCCTTTTTCCACCGGCCGACGGGGCCATCGCGATCCAGTGCTTCAGCCAGTTTGATCCCGCGATCCAGTGCCACCCAGCACATGGCCTTGGAATGGACGAAGTGCCTCGGCTTGCCCCGCATCTCCCAGATGCCGTGATCCGGATCCGGCCAGCGTGCCGCGGCGGCATTGACCAGTTCCACCAAAAACTCCCAGTAGTCGTCATCCGGTTCATTGCCCCACTCATACCATCTCATGGCCAGTTCCAACAGTTCGCCGTACACGTCGAGCTGGATCTGATTTTCCGCGGCATTGCCCACCCGTACGGGCCGGGCACCGCCGTATCCCTCCAACTCCTCGATCTCGATTTCCTTGAGGCGTCGTTCCCCTCCCACCCCGAACAGGATCTGAATTTCATCTGCGCTCCCCGCGGCGGTTCTTTCCACGTAGCGCCTGAACCCGTCGGCTTCCCTGATAAAGCCGAGTTTTCCCAGGGATTGGACCGTAAAGGTGGAATCCCGGATCCAGGTAAACCGATAATCCCAGTTTCTCTCTCCGGCCCGAACCTCCGGGAGCGAGGTGGTGGGGGCGGCGGCAATGGCCCCGGTGGGGGCGTTGGTCAGCCCTTTGAGCACGATGGCCGAGCGTCGTGCATAGTCCGCGTAAGGGGTGTCGATCTTTCCTCTGGACACCCATGTGTGCCACCAATCGCGGGTCTCATCGAGGCGATGATCCAGTTCCTCGATCCGGGGTGGTGACACCAGCCCTTCGTCAAGATCCTCGGGCTTGCGATATAGCATGGACAGGTGCCGTCGCTCTTCCGGTTTCACGGTGCAGGAGCCCCTAAGCCGGTGACGATGCTTCATGTCCAACTGAAAATCAAAGGAGATGAGTAGGCCGTCGTGCCCGCCGATCAGGATATAAGAATGATCGTCCTGTTGCCTGATCCACGGCCTGATGGCGCCGTAGTCGAAACGGGGGGCGATATCCACATCAAAGGCGGTTTGCCCCTCGATGCCCTCCACGATTCTCAGTATTTGCTGATGCGGATCATGTTCTCCGCCCTTGCGCATGGTGAAGCAATCGAGAAGACGCGCTTTGCCTTCACGGTGAGTGAAGGTGGTCTCGAGAATCAGCGTATCTTTTAGATAATTTCTCGAAATGTCGTTTGGGATTGTGGGCGATATTCGGCAATACCCCCCGTTTTCCCAATCCAGAATACGGCCGAAGCAGCTTCCGGAATCGATCCGGGGCATGCAGCACCAATCAATGGAACCCGATCTGGAGATGAGTGCGGAAGAATGGCAGTCGGCAATATAGCCGTAGTCGGCTATGGGGGGGTAGCCGTCATTTTTCATCCATCACCCCTCACATACGCATACGTCTTAAGGGCGGCCAGGAGTGCGGGAATCACCCCCAACACGATGAATATGAGGTCGGCAGGCATCCGAGCCCACTCGAGAAGCCTTACCCGTTCCTGGCTGAGATAGCCAAGCCCCCTGGCATGCCAATATCCGTTGGTCAGTACGTCCCAGAGCTGCATGACGCCACCCGGAAACAGGTTGGTGACGACCATGAGGGCGAGACCGATGTTCAGGCCCCAAAAGGACACCTTAATATATTTCTCCGGCCGCCTCCACGGTTCGTCGGGCATCACCTGGCGAAGCCCCAGAACCACCAGGGCCATGGCCAGCATGCCGAAGGCGCCCATGAGGGCCGCATGGCCGTGGTTGGGCGTCAAGAGCGTACCCGCCTCAAAATAGCTGACCACGGGCATATTGATCAAGAACCCGAAGATGCCCGCGCCCACGAAGTTCCAGAAACCCACCGCCATCAAAAAATAAAACGCCCACTTATGGGGGATAATCCGTTTGGATTTGCCGGTTTCACCTTTGGTGCCGGTGAGTTTGATAAAATCCCAGGCGTCCAGGGTCAACAGGGTCAGGGGCACCACTTCCAGGGCGGAAAACAGGGCCGCGAAGGCCATCATGACATTGGATTGACCCGTCCAATACCAGTGGTGGGCCGTGCCGATGAGTCCGCCCGAGAGAAACAATATGGCATCCAGGTAGATAATCCGTGTGGCGGTCAGACGGGAGACCACGCCCAGCTGAAAGAACATGACCGCCACCATGACGGTGACAAAGAGCTCGAAGAATCCTTCCACCCACAAATGGATAATCCAGAACCGCCAGATGTCCACAACCGAGAAATTGCTGCCCGATCCGAAGAAAAAGGCGGGCAGGTAGAACAGGGGGATGGCGGCTGCCGCGGCCAGAAAGAGGAAGGATATTTCCCGGCGTTCAGGGTTTTTCCGAGCCGGTCCAAGGGCCCGATTGATCATGAAGAGCCACAGGAGCAGCCCCCCCACCAGAAGGACTTGCCAGAATCGGCCCAGATCCAGATATTCCCAGCCCTGATGGCCGAAAAGGCTCCAGGCGTTCTTAAAAAACTGATGAACGCCCAGGAGTTCTCCCAAAAGACTGCCGCCCACCACCAAGACCAGGGCCCAGAACAACAGGTGGATGCCCCATATCTGGCCTTTGGGCTCTTTTCCGCCGAGGGTGGTGGAAAGGAGGAGTCCGCCGGCGACATAGGCGGTGGCGATCCAAAAAATGGCGAGCTGCAAGTGCCAGGTCCGGAGAATATTGCTCGAAAAAAGCCGAGACAGGTCGAGCCCGTAAAAACTCCCCGGATCGGCCCGAAAATGGGCCACCGCTCCGCCCACCAGGGTCTGCGCGAGAAACAGAAGCAGCACGATAACAAAAAACTTGACGACGGCCCGCTGGGTTTGGGTGGTCTCGCCCGGAAGCAGTTGGGGCGAGACGCGGGTGGGCGCTTCTTTCCAGCCCAGATAATCGAATTT
>JARRPY010000245.1:0-6858 GCA_037382425.1 Deltaproteobacteria bacterium | reverse complement strand
CGGGTTCGCCCACCATGTATTCCAGGTCGTTCTGGTTGATGATCAGAAGGCCTCTGCACAGGTTGATGACGCTCAACTCGCAAAATCGGATGTCCTCTTCCGTGGCCTCCGGTCCGGCGACATCGCGGATGAGTTTCAACATGTGACGATGACGGGGATCGAAGAGTTTGCGCCATTTTTCATGGTTTAGTGCCACCGGGTCCGTGAGCTCCATGAGGTACATGCGCGTGAACTGACCCCTTTTGCCCGGATCACAGAACCGCCGGACCATGGCCCGAATCCGATACCGGAATCGTTCTTCCGGCGGCCCGTCCTCCCTGACCATAGGTTCGGAAGCAATATCTCGATTATAAGCCTCCTGCCAGGATTCAAAGTAGAGCGCGCTTTTGTCGCCGAAGTGATAGTTTATAGCCGCTACGTTGGTCCCCGCCCGGCTGCAGATATCGGCCACTTTCGCATTACGGAACCCCTTTTCCGAGAATACGGAGCAGGCCGCATCCAGCAATCGGGCGCGGGTTTGACGGCCATCCTTTCTCTGTGCCATGTCGAGCCACTCCACCTAAACGGTTTACAATTTTAAACTGCTATTTAAAATTTTCATTTGAATTTGTCAACCAGTTGTGATATCGACGCACGGATATGCTCATTGACCCAGACTACTTACGAAAGGTCTCGAAAGGACGGATGAGTCAGGCCATGCCCCATAGACGACGCGTCACTATTATACTTACGGCCATTATCCTTTTCTTCAGCTTTTCTTCTGTGGGAAATGCCGACCCGAGAGACGGACCGCCGCCCGTGGTCACGGTGATGACCATCCAGGATGAGGAAGTCAACCCTCCCGAGGAGTATGTGGGACGGGTGGAGGCCATCCAGTCGGTGGACCTGCGGGCCCGGGTTAAGGGATATCTCGACAAGGTCAAGTTCAAGGAGGGGGCCGATGTGCAGGCAGGCGACCTCCTTTATGTGATCGAACAGGCCCCTTATGAAGCCATCGTGGCTGAAGAGCGGGCCAAGGTGGCCGAGGCCGAGGCGTCCTTGCAGGATGCCCGTCAGTATCTGAAACGGCTCAAGGCCGTCCGATCCGGTGGCGTATCCAAGACGGACATCGAAACGGCGGCCAATAGAGAACTGAAGGCCGAAGCCATTTTAAAAGAGGCCAAGGCCAATCTGGAGCAGGCCCGCATCAATCTGGGATACACCACCATCAAGGCCCCCATCAGCGGCCGCATCGGCAAGACGAGTCTGACCAAAGGGAACGTGGTGGGGCCCGAATCCGGGCCGCTGGCCCGAATTGTCCAGTTAAACCCCATCCGTGTGGTCTATTCCGTGAGCGAGACGGATCTCGCCAAGATCAGGCCGGACCCGACGCTTCCAAAAGGCGAACAAACCGGTCCCTGCTCACCGGTCCCCCAAATCCGGCTCTCGGACGGTGAAATGTATCCGTTTGAGGGCCGCGTGGATTTCGTGGACAACCAGGTGGATCCCGATACCGGAACCATTGCGGTTCGCGCAGTCTTCAAAAACCCGAAAGGATTTCTCCTGCCGGGCCAGTATGTGACGGTGCTGGTACGCTGCAAGGAGGGGCGGCACCTTCCCGTGGTCCCCCAGTCGGCGGTTCAGGTGGACCGCGACGGGTCTTATGTGTTTGTGGTAGACGACCGGAACCGGGTTCAGGTTCGCCGCATTGATACCGGGATGGCCATGGGACGCGATTGGATCGTTAACTCGGGCCTGAAATCCGGCGAACGCGTGATCACCCAGGGGGTTCAGAAGGTCACACCGGGTCAAACCGTCCAAACGGTCCCCGAGGAGAAAGCCACCGGGGATTAATTATGTTTTCGCGTATCTTTATCACCCGGCCCCGGCTCGCCATCGTCATCTCCATCCTGATCCGGGTGGACACCGTCTACCCGGGGGCCAGCGCCGAGGTGGTGGCCGAGAGCGTGGCCGCACCCCTGGAGGCGGAGATCAACGGGGTGGAGGACATGCTCTACATGTCCTCCACCTGCAGCAACAACGGGAGTTACAGCCTGAGCGTCAGCTTTGAGGTGGGCACCAATCCGAACATCGCCCAGGTAAACGTGCAGAACCGGGTTCAGCAGGCCATTCCAAAGCTGCCCGCAGAGGTCACGGAGCAGGGGGTCTCGGTTCGAACCCGATCCTCGGACATCCTCGGCGTGATCACGTTCTTTACGGAAAACGGGGGGCAGGACGCCCTTTTTCTGAGCAATTACGTCAGCATCAACGTGAAGGATGCCCTGACCCGGCTCAGCGGGGTCAGTCAAGCCTACATCTTCGGGGCATTGGATTACAGCATGCGGGTATGGATGTATCCGGAACGGCTGACCGCCCTGGGGCTCACCGCCGACGATGTCATCAAGGCCATTCGGGAACAAAACGTCCAGGCGGCCACCGGCTCCATCGGTACGGCGCCGGGAAGCAAAAATCAGCAGGTCCAATACACCCTTAGGGCAAAGGGCCGGCTCAAGACGGTCAAAGACTTTGAGAACATCGTCATTCGGAGCAACGCCCAAGGGGGGGTCCTGAGACTGAAGGACGTGGCCCGGGTGGAGTTGGGCGCCGCGTCCTATGCATCCAGATCCACGTTTAACGGGGTGCCCTCGGTCAACATGGCCGTTTACCAAACCTCCGGGGCCAATGCACTTCAGACGGTGAAGCAGGTGGAAGCGGAAATGAAGCGGCTCTCTGAGCGCTTTCCCGCCGGTGTTAAATACCGGTTGAGTTATGATACCACCCGCTATGTCCGGTCGACCATTCAGGAGATCGTGTTCACGCTGATGATTACGTTCCTCATGGTGGTGGGCGTGACCTATCTGTTCCTTCAGGACTGGCGGGCCACGTTGATCCCGACCCTCTCCATCCCGGTTTCCCTGGTGGGCACCTTTGCCGTGCTCCTGGTCCTGGGGTTCAGCGCCAACACCATCACCTTATTTGCCCTGATACTGGCCATCGGCCTGGTGGTGGACGATGCCATCGTGGTGGTGGAAAATGTGCAGCGGGTCCTGGAAGAAGAAGGGCTTTCCCCGAGCGCGGCTGCTGAAAAGGCCATGGGTCAGGTCACCTCACCCATCATTTCCACCACGCTGGTGATGCTGGCTGTATTCGTTCCGGTGGGCTTCATTCCGGGCATCACCGGCCAGCTCTACCGGCAGTTCGCGGTGACCATCTCCACGTCCGTGGTGCTCTCCGCGCTGGTTGCCCTCACCCTGAGCCCGGCCCTGTGCGCCACCCTGATGCGGTCCCACCGTCCCATAAAACATGGGCCCCTCGCCTGGTTCCGCCGTCTTCTGAACGGCTTTCGAAACGTGTACGTGGCATCCGCGGCGTGGCTGATCCGGAGAAAGCTGGTGGTGTTTGCTGTTTTTGTTCTCGTGTTTGCGGGGGCCTATTTCATGTTTGTGAGCCGGCCCAGATCTTTTCTGCCCAACGAAGACCAGGGGGTGGTTTTCATTAATGTGCAACTGCCCGATGCCTCTTCCCTGACCCGTACCAATCGGGTAATGGATTCCGTATCCACGCTGCTCAAGAATACCCCGGGCGTCTCCCATGTGATCGGGGTCAGTGGATTCAGTCTGCTGAGCGGCAGCAGTGAAAACGTGGGCCTGGCCTTTGCCATACTGGATCCATGGGATGAACGAAAAACGCCGGATCTCAAGTCGAACGGCATACTGGCCCGATTGAGGCCCCAGCTGGCGGCCATCCCCTCGGCGGAAATCTTCGCCTTCGGCCGCCCGGCCATCCGGGGATTGGGGAATACCAGCGGTTTCAACTTCCAGTTGCAGGCCCTGGGCGATCAGAGCCCCCAAGAGCTTTCGGCCGTCACCCGTGCCCTGGTGGTGGCGGCTAATCAGGATCCTATGCTGGCGGGGGTGTTCAGCACCTATTCGGCCGCCGTCCCCCAGATATTCCTGGATCTGGACCGGACCAAGGCCGAACTCCTGAAGGTGCCGGTCAGCCGGGTGTTTTCAACGCTTCAAGCCCAGCTGGGGTCGCGGTACGTGAACGACCTCAATCTGTACAGCCGGGTCTTCCAGGTAAAGGTGCAGGCCGACATCCCGTTTCGGGATACCCTCGAGGACATCGGGCGGATTTACGTGCGCAGCAACGCAGGAGATATGGTGCCGTTAAGCAGCCTGGCCAAGCTGACCACCATCCTGGCCCCCCAGTTGGTGACCCGGTACAACCAGTTCGCCAGCGCACAGGTCAACGGAGAGGGGAGCCCCGGCCACAGTTCGGGTGACGCCATGGACGCCATGGCCCGCGTGGCGGCCAAGACCCTACCCAAGGGATTCGGATATGAATGGTCCGCCATTTCCTATCAGGAAAAGAAGAGCGGCGGACAGGCACCGCTCCTTCTGGCCCTGGCCCTGACCTTCGGGTATCTCTTCCTGGTGGCGCAATATGAAAGCTGGACCATCCCCATGCCGGTGCTGATTTCCATATCCGTGGCCGCCCTGGGTGCGCTCACGGGGCTGTGGATCGCCGATCTGTCCCTCAGCATCTATGCACAAATCGGCATGGTGCTGCTGGTGGCCCTGGCCAGCAAAAACGCCATACTCATTGTGGAATTCTCCAAGTCCGAGCGGGAAGGAGGGAAGAGTATATTCGACGCGGCCTTGTCCGGCGCCCGCATACGGTTCCGGGCGGTGTTGATGACGGCTTTTTCCTTTATCCTGGGCGTATTGCCCATGGTCATCGCCACCGGGGCCGGCGCCAACAGCCGCCGGGCCATCGGCACTACGGTTTTTGCGGGCATGCTGGCCGCCACGCAGGTAGGGATTTTCCTGATCCCGCCCCTTTATGCGACCTTCCAGGGCGGTCGCGAAAAAGTGAAGGCATGGGGGAAAAGGCGGAAGCAAGGAAAGGCGCGATCATGATTCGGCGAAACGGGTATGTGAGTGCACTGATTGCGGTCCTTTTGTTGGCCGGCTGCTCTCCCGTGGGTCCGGATTATGTGCCACCGGATGAACCGGCGCCCAAAACGTGGCACACGTCCCTCGAGGGGGGGCTTATGGACCGGGAAGTGGACCCCAAACGCCTCTCCCACTGGTGGTACACCCTGCAAGATCTCGTATTGACGGATCTCATCGAACGGGCGGTATCGGATAATCTGGATCTGAAAAGTGCCCGGTCACGGGTGCGGGAAGCCAGGGCCAAGCGAGGCATCAGCCGATCGAGGCTGTTTCCCATGGTGGATGTGGCGGCGAGCGTGAGCCGGAATCGCCTGAGCGAGGATCGGTACGGCGGAGATGAATACAATCTGTATGCTGCGGGATTTGACGCGGGCTGGGAACTGGACGTATTCGGGGGGATTCGCCGTTCGGTGGAGGCGGCCACCGCGGATCTGGAGGCCACCCGGGAAGCCATGCGGGATGTCATGGTCTCACTCCTTTCGGAAGTGGCCTTGAATTATCTGGATGTGCGGACCTTTCAGGCGGCGATCAAAGTGGCTAAGGAAAACCTGAAGTCCCAGGAAGACTCCCACCGTGTGGCGGTCTCCCGTTACGAGGCCGGTCTCACCAACGAGTTGTCGGTCCAGCAGGCCGCTTACAACATGGAAAATACGCGCTCGCGGATTCCGGTTCTGCGGACGTCGCTCAAGGCGGCCATGAACCGGCTCTGTGTCCTTCTGGGCCTGCAGCCGGGCGCGCTCAATGAGGAATTGGCGGGTGACGCACCCATACCGGTGCCGCCCTTACGAGTGGCGGTGGGGGTGCCGGCGGACGCATTGCGGCGGCGACCGGATATCCGCCGGGCCGAACGCCTGTTGGCCGCCCGGACCGCTGAGGTGGGCGTGGCCACCGCCGATCTCTATCCCAAATTCGACCTGGTGGGCTCCATTGGATTGGAGAGTTTGTCCCTGGGCAACGTGTTTTCGGCCAGCGGTCTCGCCTATCTGATCGGCCCGAAGGCGAGATGGCCGGTGTTCGATGCAGGCGCCATTCGGAGCAATATCCAGGTCCAAACAGAGCGTCAACAGCAGGCGCTGATCCAATATGAGTCCGCCGTTCTCACGGCCCTGGAAGAGGTGGAAAACGCCATGATCGCCTATGCGGAAGAACAGCGTCGCCTCAAGGCCCTCGAGGCGTCGGCAAAGGCCGCCCAACGGGCGGTTGAACTGGCGCAGAGTCAGTATGAGGCCGGGTTGACGGATTTTACAAACGTACTGGATGCCCAGCGATCCCTCCTCTCCTTTGAAGAGCAACTGGCGAGAAGTGAGGGGGCCGTTACCTCCAACCTGGTGCGCCTCTACAAAGCCCTCGGGGGCGGATGGACATCCCTCCTCGATGAATCCCAAGGCAAGGCTTCGGATGGGGAGGCGTCACAGAAAGCGCCGTCTAAGACAACCCCACCCGAGACCCAGGAAAGCCCATCAAAAGGGGACTGAAGCATCGAAAGATGGAATCCGGGAGTCGGGAGTCGGAATTCAGAATGCCCTGGAATTTCTGCATTATTCTGTCTTCTGTCTTCTGACTCCTGAATTCTGTCTCGTTAAAAATGCGTGCCAAATGGAATCCGTTAAGATATAGATTCCCATATGACGAAAACCTCAGAAGATCCCCCGATCGCACGCCCTGCCCATAGGAAACTGTGGCGCCGTTTTCTACGATGGATCGGGACCCTATGGCCCCACTGGCCCATGGCCCTGGCGCTTATGGCCGCGGGGGCGGCCAATGTCCTCCGGAGTCTGCAGTTCGACCTGCTCCCTTTCGGCCAATTCAGCCCCCACATGGAGTTGGAGAGATCATTGGCCATCCTGGGCAACAGCACGCAGGCGATCTTGGGTTTTGGGTTCATATTCGTGGGCTTTGGGCTCTTAAGGCGGCTCCTGGC
>JARRPY010000244.1:0-4990 GCA_037382425.1 Deltaproteobacteria bacterium | reverse complement strand
CGCAGAGAATTCGCCGGGACAGTTAGAATCAGCAGGCCTCCGGGCTTGAGAAGCCTGGAAAATTCGGCTATGGCCCGGTTGGGATAGGGGATGTGCTCAAGCACTTCTGTACACAAAATGGCATCAAAAAAACAATCCTGCGCTTCTATATCCCAGACATTACCGACATAATCAATCGGCCCGTAGCCGTACGCGGTCTTTGCCGCTGTCAGTGAGTCCTTCTCATCGGTGACATAAGCCCCGAAATCCTGTGCGTAATATTGAAGATGCCTGCAATACGGACGATATTTCTGGTCCCCACAACCGGCATCCAAGAGTATGCTGTCTTGGGGAATTTCCTTGAGCCTGTCTTTGACCCAATCCTGCCTCGAGCAGGCGTTGTCCAAGAGCGGTCTAAGCTTTTTCCGGAGAAGTCTGATCACAATTCATGTACCGAATTCTTATCCTTATCTGTCACTTCAAATTCGACATCCAACCGAACTGAACTGGACAATCTAAACCCTATGGCCATAAACCATACGGCATAGACAAAACCCGAAATTCCCAAACCCCATACCACACCAAGGGGGCCGTAATGCTTAGACAGATAGGTCGTCATGGTCGCCGCAATTACAGCGGATACAACGACCGGAAAAATACATTTTTTCGGCTTGTTGGCAAGGAGGCCAAAACCGGAAAACATTTGCCCTAAATAGAAAAACCCCCACGCAATGGAAAGCCCGGGTAACAGATAAGAATATTCCACGTATCCCATGCTACTCATCAAGGAAACCACCTTTTTGTGAAAAAGAAGAAACACACCGATTAGGATACATGCGCCAACAACATACGTCCCCACCATTAAATAAAGAATGTTATTGGCCGATCGAATCGATGGAGTAGAAGTCAAGGTCCCTGCCCTTTCATATGCCACAGGTAAAAAAAGGTTGCTCAAGAAGTTGGCCCCGAAAATGAGCGGATAGGATGCCAAGATCGATATAACCGAGAACGATCCCACGACATCCGGTCCATGAAAAATCTGTAAGGACCATCGATCACAAGACTGATGGATCCAGCCAAATACTCCCCAGACCCAAAACGGCAAAGAAAATTCGATGATCTCCCTACCGAGTTTCCCGAATTCCCGCCCGGAGTTGCCCGTTGTTGAGCGATGCATGGGGGCGGCCTTCATCATATCTTCATAAAAATGTTCCAAAACAAGAAAGGCCGATAAAATAACTAAGAGATATGCTCCCATCACCCGATCGGCATCTGAGGACAGAACCATGACAAATAGCACTGCAACCAGCGGTTTTAGGAAAGCGATGCCGGTGTTTGCTAAGGCCACCATCCTTCTTTTTCGTGCCGCCAAGAAGACGGATAGTCTAAGGCCGAAAAGGCCCGTAAATGACCCAACTACCAAGGATAGCCAAATGAGTAATGACCATTCAAACCATCCCATGATAGTCGCCACCATTAGCCACACGAAGCTTAAGCCTAAAACTCCCCAGGTCAGAAGCTTCGCATAATGATTCGTGGCTGCTGCAAATTCCTGGCCCTGCCCTCTTCCGTAAGATATGGACCAAAACCGCATAAACCCCTGACCCAGTGGACCGAACAAGTTTGTACCGATGAGCAATACAACGGTGTTTGCGAGCATCAACCGACCGAATTCAAAAGGGCCCATTACCTGGGTCAATACCTTCACACCGAACAGCACGCCCAGAGCCGTGCCCAACTGTCCCACGAAGACCCAAAAGGCTTCATTCTTAAACCTCAATACGCCGGTCAGTGCATTTCTGCCCATGAAATTCATATTCAATCCAGTACCGCCCGATAGATCTCCATAAGATCTTCTATCATTCTGTTTAAAGAAAAATATTCTTCCACACGCGCCCTAGCCGCCGTCCCATATTTCTCTTTTAGTTGGGGATCGAGTAATAATTGATTTATAGCTCTGCTTAGCGCGCTTGGGCTGTTTGGAGGGATCACAAGGCCTGTCTTTTTGTGCTGATTCACGAAGGATGTGCCTGTGCCGAGTTCCGTTGAAATGAGCGGCTTTCTGCAGGCCATCGCCTCCAACAGAACAATCCCAAAGGCCTCGCTGCGTAATATGGATGGCAGCACAAAAAGGTCACACGCATGCAGATGTGCCACCAACGCTTGATCAGAAAGTTCACCGAGGAAAAAAATCCTCTTTCTCAGTTCATTATCGACATCTACTTGAGCCCTCAGTTCCCTTTCCATTGGCCCGCTTCCAATGAGCAATAAATTTCCCCTTGTCTGCTTCATGGCTTCCAATAATACATAAAGCCCTTTGTAATATCTAAATCGCCCGATAAACAATATGATCTCAGGTCCATAAAGCCTTCTTATGGCCGCGATCTCCTCATCCATCTCCGGAGTCTTCTCAAACCTTTTGAGATCGACACCGAAGGGAATCACTCTGCATTTGCCTCGAAATTCCCCAAGTATCTCAGAAGATTTCACGTAATTGGGTGAAGTGGCGATAATGGCATCCATTCTTGACAAAAACTCGCGCATCATGGGTGCGTACAATTTGGCCATTCTTGCTTGTCTGACAATATCACTGTGGTACGTCACGACCGATTTACTACTCAATTTTGAAAAGAGAGAAGATATCTCCCCTGTTGGATTGGGAAAATGAAAATGGATAATATCCGCCCCCGTCCCCAATTTCCTGATCCACTTAAAGAAGCTGGGATTGAGCGGTGCCGAAGCAAATCGGCCGAGCTGGGGGACCTTGGTCACCGGAGTACCCTCGACCTCATCTATTTCAAGCCTGGCACGGGTATTTGAAACCAGAACCTCCACTTCAACACCCATATGCTTGAGCCCATTTGCAATCAGGTTGATGTGCCCCTCCACGCCGCCGATAACAGGCGGGTAGTAGTCTTTGTAGACTTGCAACACTTTCAGCCCCGAATAAGGTCTTGTACATGGCAATGGATGCTGAATCTCAGTACATGGAATAGATAACCTGTCCGAGAGCAACTCCGTATATAGGGATTCAATGTCCTTGATCAGTCTGTCTTTCGTATAATTTTTCCATACAAAATCCCTGGCACGAACGGATATCTTCCTTCTGATGTGACCTTCAGATAAGAGAAAGGCAATTCCGTCGGCCAGGCCTTCTGCATCATTTTGATGACAAAGAAGCCCATTCCGACAGACGTCGAATCTGTGGCGGCTTGGTTGAGGCGATTCCGGTCCCAACAGATCGCGGACACCACCGGCATCGGTGGCAATCACCGGCACCGAACTCGCCATGGCTTCAATGATGGAAACCGGGGTCCCTTCGTTGATAGACGTCAACGCCAACACATCAAGATCCGCATAGACTCTTGGTAAATCACGTTTCCAACCACAGAATATCACATGGTCTGAAATGCCCAGCTTCATGGCTTCGATCTTGAGGTCTTCACGTAATTCACCATCCCCAACCACAACAAATTTTGCATGGACGTCAGGGTGTGTTTCAATAAAGATAGCAGCTGCTCGTAAGAACATATGATGGTTCTTGATACTGACCAATCTTCCGACAATACCAATTAGGAATGTATTCTTGGGTAACTCCAATGATGTCTTGAATTTCCCTCTCAAATCATCCATCCCGGAGAAGATCTTCAGATCAAACCCCAATTTTACTATTCGAAATTTATGCTTCGGTGCGATACGATAGGCTTGGGCCAGTTCTCGCATCTGGCTTCTGCTTATGACAATGATGACATCGCATAGCGCAGCCAAAATCCGCTCCGTCCACATAAACAGCTTCGACTTAGCCCAGCTGAAATATCCTTGGAGGACATGGCCGTGGAAGGTGTGGACCACCAGGACTTTTTCTCTTCGGCTCAAGTTATGCAGAAAAACAGCGATCCTGCCAAGTGTTCCGGCCTTGGCCGTATGGGTATGAACAATGTCCGGATCTTCCTGATTGAGAATTTTAATCAGGAGGAAGAGCGACTTTAGGTCCCTTGACAGGTGGATCTCTCTTTTCAGATAGGGGACAAAAATGGGTTTAATTCCGAGCTTTTCAGCCACATATCCCATATCCCCTTCCAGGTTTGATACACTTCCGCTTACCAGAATCGATTCAAATTGATCCGGATCAAGCCCCCGAGTCAAAATACTCACATGTAGAGACGGACCGCCGATATTCAATCGCGTGATGATCCTTAAGACTTTTACTTTCCTTTTCACGACACGTATCCCCTGTCAAACATATTCAAGATCTTCAGGGTTTCTTCTGCACAACGTCTCCATGTAAATTCCTTCACTCTTTGCCACCCTTTTTCCCGCAGCCGCTTTCTCAGTCTTTTATCCTCTAATAGCCTTTTCATTGCGGCCTTCAACGCCTTCGTATCCTGCGGGTTAACCAGAAGTGCTGCATCTCCGGCAACTTCTTTCATAGCAGAGACATTGGAGGTAATCACCGGTGTTCCACAAGACATCGCCTCCAATATGGGAAGTCCAAACCCTTCATAAAGAGAAGGAAACACCAGGCAGACGGCCTTTTCATAACACGCCGTCAAGAAATCAGCAGGCACATATCCTTTTATGGAGACATAAGATCGGAGCGGATGCTCACTGAGTACTTCAAGAAATCCTTTATTCTTCCAGCCTGCTCCACCTACAATCAAAAGATGCACATCGCTCGCAACCGGATTCAATAGGGTAAAGGCCTTCATTATACGGTTAAAATTTTTTCTTGGGTCAAGCGTTCCGACAAACAGGAAAAATTTGGAGGGTAATTCATCATTAAATGCCTTCTCGGCATCTTTCCTTCGGGGAAGTTCCGGCTTACCCAGGTGAACGGGGAATACTTTCCTTGACTCCACCTCGAATTCGGATTGAAGATCTCCAGCCGTTGAATACGTATCGGCGATGATGGCATCAGCACGTTGAATGGATCGCTTCATCAGGAGCCGTTCCACCAGCAGATTGGGCAGGGCCATTGTTTCGGGATAGAAGCGATGAACGACATCGTGTA
>JARRPY010000243.1:0-5002 GCA_037382425.1 Deltaproteobacteria bacterium | reverse complement strand
AATGAAAACTGACAGCCAGGCCCACGGGTTCTTTTCCTGAACTGAGGAGATGAAAATCCATTTTATCCAGCAACCCTTTTCGAAAGTCGTCCCGGACCTTGCGGTTCCATTTGTGGGTCACATTGACGGCGCTGTATATGTTTCCCGTATACCAGCCCACCTCCAAGAATCCAAGGATGCCTCCCAATACGTTTTGGTCCTGATGAAAGGACTCCACCGTGGCCCAAATAAAAAGACCGTTCAACAAGAAAGCGACGAGGGCGTCCTTGTATCGGGAGACGTAGGCGTGCCCGAGGCCGGGCAGAAGGCCGGCCATTACGCCTGCGGTCACCGGATCTTTACGAGGGAGCAATTCCCCTTTCAGGCTCTCCTCGGAAAGGGTCCTGGCACTGCTATAGAGTGGGCTCCCCTTCTCCACCTTCTCAAAAGCCGCTGACGCGTCCTTCCACCTGTCTTCTTTCATCCACGTCCACCCGAGCCGATACCGAACCGCATTTCTCATTTCAGGAGGTGGGTCCGTCTTCAGCACTTCAAAAAAGTAGTGTTCGGCCTCGGCGGGAATACCCTGCTCATAATAGGATTCACCGGTGAGAAACAGGGCCCTTCTCGCGAAGGGGGTATTGGGATTTGAGCGGACAATCTGGGAAAACTTGTCTCGGGCCTTCTCATACTTTCTCATCCTGACATAACAGACCCCGATCAGGTTTCGAGCCACCGGGACTTGTTTGTTCTCAGGGAAAAAATGGATAAACCGCTCCAATTCGGTAATGGTGAGCTCATAATTTCCCTCATCCATTAGGCGATGGGCATATTCCAACTGCTGTTCACTGTTAATGGTGAGTGATTTTGAAAAAACCGTGGAGACATTGCAAAATACAATAAATAGGACGAACAAACATGCGCAACACCCGCTAATCTTCATGGGGCGCCTCTTTGTGATACCACCAGAAGTCGTTGTTCTCCACCGGATCGAAAACGTAATATTTCCCGTTTGAACGAACCATAGGGGATACAGAGGGCTCATCTCCCTCGTGAATCAGTCGATCTACGGTCATGACCCACCCCACGAAGAAACCGTGCTTCTGAAAGGCTTGAACACTGTACGAGGAGCACGACGGACTGCTGGGGCATCTGTCTCCATCCACGGCCGATATGGTATCTCGAAAAAAGGAGGCCAGCCTCGTGCCCAGGTTGCCGGTGGATTGCTGCTGAGCGGAGGATTTTTCAGATGCGCTTGGGGGGCTCTTTTCTGTGGATCCCTTTTCGCAAAACGCCGGGCTCAAGAAAAACACCATGCAAAGGATAAACGAAAAGAGCGCCGTCAGACACGTCGCCCGGATGCTCGTCTGACCCACCCTGTTTGAGATACTTTTTTGAGTATTCATCTATAATAACTGGGCTCTATTCCAAAGGAAAGGTGACATGCGCTTTAATAACGCGTGATCGACATTAATGAAGCCCAAGCCATAAGTCAAGATGAAGGCATAGCATTTCGGCATTAAGTCTTGACGTGGTGATATTTTACATATATGCTTTAACATACTTTATTTTATCGAAGAAATGATAATATATACAAAGACGCTTGGGCAAAAGCAAAACCAGAAGGGACCTCAATTGAAGAAGGAGAGATCCAATGGCTTGGGATTGGGATAAATTGCAGCAACAAAGAAAGCCTGGCGGAGGGGGCGGTTCAGGACCCTCGCCAAACCTCGATGACATCTTTGAAAAAATCAAAGGGGCAAGGGGCAAGTTCCCTGGCGGGTGGTGGATCGTCATTGTGATCATTATCGTGCTCCTGCTCGGTACAAGCTGTTTTTACACGGTCGGCGTTGATGAGGTGGGCGTGGTGCAGCGCTTTGGAAAGTATGTGAGGACCACCCAGCCGGGTCTCAATTTCAAGCTTCCGAGAGGCATTGAAAAAGTGACCAAAGTGAAGGTCCGGTATGTCTTCAAAGAGGAATTCGGCTTCAGGACCCTGCAGGCCGGGGTAAGGACCCGATATACCCCCGATTCCTCATACCAAAACGAATTTTTGATGTTGACCGGGGATCTGAACGTGGCCGTTGTCCCATGGATTGTCCAGTACCGGGTCAAAAACCCATACAATTATCTATTCAAGGTTCGCAACGTCACCAAGACCTTCCGGGATCTATCTCAGGCCAGTATGCGATTGGTAGTGGGGGACAGCAGTATCAACGAGGTGATCAGCAAACGCGAAGCCCTTGCACTCAAGGCCAAGGTACTGTTGCAGAGCATGCTGGATGAGGCGGACACCGGGATCAAGGTGGTGACCGTGGAAATGAAAAAGACCAATGTCCCTGAACCGGTCCAACCCTCCTTTAACGAGGTGAATGAGGCCATTCAGGAAAAAGAGCGGATGATTTACCAGGCCAAAGAGGCCTACAACAAGGTGATCCCCACTGCCAGGGGACAAGCGGATAAGACCGTTAAGGAAGCTGAGGCCTATGCCCTGGACCGAGTCAACCGTGCAGAGGGTGACGCTACAAGGTTTCTGGATCGGTATAACGCCTATGTGCAGGCTCAGGATGTCACCCGAAGACGGCTGTACCTCGATGCCATGCAGAAGATCCTGCCCAAACTGGGGGATAAGTACATCGTGGATGCAGATCAGAAAAACTTCCTCCCTCTCCTCAACATGGGTATTCCGGAAGGAGGCAAAAAATGAAATTCAAGATTTTGATTATTCCCATTGCCATTCTTCTCATTATCCTCTATTCCGCCGCCTACACCATTGATGAAACCGAACAGGTGGTGATCACTCAGTTTGGCAAAGCCGTGGGGGAACCCAAGACCGACCCGGGTCTGTATTTCAAGATCCCCATCATCCAGAATGCAAACGTCTTTCCTAAGAATCTCCTGGAGTGGGACGGCGATGCGGGTCAGGTCCCGACACTGGACAAGACCTTCATCTATGTGGACACCTTTGCCCGATGGAGAATCGTCGACGCCCTCAAGTTTTTTGAAACCGTCAACAGTGTCATAGGCGGCATGGGGCGACTGGATGATATTATTGATCCGGCCGTACGCAACCTCATCACCTCCTACCCTTTGCTGGAAACGGTTCGGAACACCAACCGTGAACTGGATACCTTTGAGGTGGGGGTGGGGCATGTTCAGGACGAACGGCACCTCGGCGTCGTCAGGACCGGGAGAGGGCTCATTACCAAAAAAATACTGGAACAGGCCCAGCCTAAGGTCGCGGATTTCGGTATCGAACTGGTGGATGTGCAGATTAAACGGCTCAATTATGTGGAGCAGGTCCGAAAATCTGTGTACCAGCGCATGATTGCCGAACGGAAACAGATCGCGGAAAAATTCAGGTCCGAGGGACAGGGTGAGGCCCGAAAGATCGAGGGGAACCAGGAAAAGGACCTGAAGAAGATCCGATCGGAGGCCTACCGGGAGGCACAAGAGATCATGGGAAAGGCCGATGCCAAATCCACCGCCATCTATGCCAAGGCATATGACAGAGATCCACTCTTTTATTCATTCTTGAAATCGTTGGAGGTCTATGAAAAGGCAGTGGACAAAAACACATCCCTGATCCTTTCCACGGATTCCGACTTCTTGAGATATTTCAAAAACTATAAGACTGAAACCGAGTGATGGTGATACAGGAGTAAACGATGGTAAGAACTGAAATTTCCCTTTTTCTCGTCAACGCACCCGGCGAACTGGGTATGCTGGCCACACTCATTTCCGAGGCGGGTATCAACATCGACGCCCTCACCATTCAGGACGCCTCCGATTATGTTCAGGAAATTTTCAGGGCCCGGGGCAAATCCCTCAAACGGGTGGCACCGGCCGCCAGTTATGGCTCCATGAAGAAGGACTCCGCCGACTACGCCCTGATCCGCCTCCTCGTGGATAATACGGATAAGGCCATCGATCTCCTATCCAGCAAAAAGTATGTTTTTGACATCATGCCGGTTATTGCCATAGAGATCGAGAACACACCGGGAACTCTCGCCGCCATGGCCAAAAAATTCGGTGAAGAAGGGATCAATATCAACTATGTGTACGGTTCGGCCTTACCCGGAGGGGATAAATCACTCTTCATTTTCTGTCCCGAAGACATCGAGCTCGCCGCGGATATCTTCAAAGACTAATGCCTGGAGATACTTGAGGGTCTTAAATCCACAAGCCTGAGTTGAATCCGGTCACGGCCACGCCACCGGTTGTATTCGGGCGTGAAGAGGAAATCCACACGGGACCCATCCATCGGTTTTATAGAACCCATCCTGAACCCGATGACCTCCTTTAGGGCCCGCCCCTGTTTCACCTTCATTTTGAGGTGCCGGTTGCCGACCACACTGGATTCCAGCACCTCCACCGAAGAGGCCATAAATACCGGTTCACTGTTCTGTTCACCAAAAGGGGCCAGTCGGTTCATCTGCTGGATAAGGTCATCTCCGACGCTCTCGAGCCTGAGTTCCGCGTCCACATCAATCGCGGGCACGAGGTCCTCATCGGACAGGACGTTGCTGGCCAACGCCTCAAACCCCTCCGCCAATAGGCGTAAGTTACTTTTATCGAGCCGCATACCCGCAGCGTGAGCATGCCCGCCGAAACGCTTAAAAAGGGCTCTATGATGATGGAGGGCCTTGTAGAGATTAAAGCCGGTGATACTCCTCCCCGATCCCGTTGCCATGCCGTCTGCGATACTGAACACAAGGGACGGACGGTGAAACCTGTCGACCAGGCGGGAAGCCACGATGCCCAATACCCCCTGATGCCAATCCATTCCGCCGAAAATGAGGGTTCGACGATCGATTCTCATACCGTTTTCCTCTCTGAGACGATCTTCGATATCCGACAAGACCTTTTGTTCGAGGTTTCTTCGTCGGACATTCATGCGGTCCATTTCCGAAGCCAGGGCTGTGGCGGCTTGAGGGTCTTCTTCCGTGAGGATTCTAAGCCCTGAATCTGCATCTCCGAGCCTTCCCGGGGCGTTCAACCGCGGTGCCAGCCTAAAGGCCAA
>JARRPY010000242.1:0-7919 GCA_037382425.1 Deltaproteobacteria bacterium | reverse complement strand
AGAGGAATTGCATAAGCATTTTGGCGGGGTCATGGCCGTGAATGCGGTGAACGTGGAATTCAAGGCCAATCGTCTCAGATCCATCATCGGGCCCACTGGGGCGGGTAAGACCACGTTGATCAACGTCATCACCGGTAGACTTCCTGCCAGTTCAGGCCATGTCTTTTTCGGCGACCGAAGCGTGACCAATATGCCGGCATACAAATTGACCCAGATCGGGATTTGCAGAACCTTTCAAATTACCAGCATTTTCATGGGACTCACGGTATTTGAAAACGTTCGCATCGCCAAACAGATGCAGCGGGGCGGCTCGTTTCGTGTGTTCTCCAAAAAGGAGAGCCTCGGATCCGTGAATAAGGAAACCTGGGCGATTCTCGATCAACTGAAGCTGAGGGATAAGGCGGGTGTGACGGCCAATACACTGGCCCACGGGGATCAGCGGCTTCTCGAGGTGGCCATGGCCATGGCCCGCAACCCCAAAATCGTATTTTTAGATGAGCCCACTGCCGGCATGTCTCCTGCTGAAACCGAAAATATCGCTCAAATGATCAAGGAATTAAGCAAGACCATCTCGGTGGTTTTGGTGGAGCATGACATGGATGTGGTCATGAGTATTTCCGATGAGATCACGGTATTGCATCAGGGGAGTGTGATTGCCGAGGGTCCGCCGGAAGAGATTCAGAATAACCCGCTGGTGAGGGAGGCCTATCTTGGGAGTGAGTAGTATGGAAAAGGATAGGATCCTCGAAATCGAGGACCTTCAAACCTATTACGGCAGAAGCCACATCATCCAGGGGCTTTCCATGTACGTCACCCGGCACGAGGCCGTGTCCATACTGGGACGGAACGGGGTCGGGAAGACCACCACCTTGCGATCCATATTGGGGCTTACGCCCCCCAGGGGCGGCCAAATACGCATTGAGGAGGTGAATACCACCCGATGGCCGCCACACCGTGTGGTGAAAAGAGGCCTCGCCTATGTGCCGGCGGAACGACATATTTTCCCGGGATTGAGTGTCGAGGAGAATCTCAGGCTGGCCACGAAACCCTCGCAGGATAAAGGCAGCTGGACCGTGGAACGGATATATGAACAATTTCCCGTTCTCAAATCGAGGCTGAAACAGGATGGGTCCACTCTAAGTGGGGGAGAGCAGCAGATGCTCGCCATTGCCCGAGCCCTCATGGGAAATCCGGTGATGATGCTGTTGGATGAGCCTTCTCAAGGACTTTCGCCTCTCTTGGTATATGACGTCATTCAGCCGATTCTCATCTTATGCGTGGAGACCGGACTGACGCTTCTCCTCGTGGAGCAGAACGTCTGGCGTTCTTTGAGACGAACGGAGCATTGATGCGCAACCATCAGGAGGTGTTATGCTATTTAACTTTACGAACGAACAGAAAGTATGTGAGATTGGGGGTGTCCGATTCGGAGGGCAGCCGGGGGCGTATCCCACGGTGATCTGTTCCTCCATCTTTCAAAAGGGAGACAAGGTATTTGAGGGGAAGCGGAAGGAAGGCTTTGACGAGAAGCGGGCCGAGACCCTTTTGAAGACCCAGGACCGGCTGTGGTCCGAGACCGGTGTCCCGGGGATGGCGGATATCGTGGCCAACACCGGTAAGGAATTTAAGACCTACGTGGACTTTGTGACCTCCGTGAGTGACATGCCTTTTTGCATTGATGCATGGCAGATGAAACCAAAGCTGGCGGGAGCGGCCTACTGCGCGGAAAAGGGCCTTCTGGACCGCATGTTTTACAACAGCCTTACGGTATGGGAGGAAGACCTGGAGACGGAGATCCGGGAAATCTCCCAGATCGGTGTCAAGCACGTCCTACTGGTGGCCTTTGATATGGCGGATCAACTCCCTGCGGGGCGCATCACAGGAACACAGAAACTCCTGGATGCCATAGAAAAAGTCGGGGCCCAGTTCGATTCCATATTCGTGGACACATCGGTCATGAACGGGCCGGCCACCGCCTTCTGCGGCCTGGCCAATCAGATGATCAAGGAAAAATGGGGATTTCCGACATCTTCTGCGCCATCCAATGGATCGTACATGTGGAAGCAGGCCAGGGAGATGTGGGGATTCAAGGGCTGGTCTGCAGCGGATGCGGCCCTGGAAGGCCTGGCGGCGTTTATGCATCATGACATGATCTTCTCAGGCCCCATGGCGGGCGCTTCAAGACTTTTTCCGGCCGTGGCCATGGCCGATGCGTTTACGGCGGCCGCGGTGTTTGCCGAGAAAATGTGGCCCAACTGAAGGGGATGTAAATAAACCGGAAACCTATCTTCACTAAGGAGTGTATGTAATGACGACGATGACGCCTAAGGAGCGAGTGACGCAGTTTTTTAAGCGACAGCCGGTGGACCGGATGCCCTGTTTCAGCGGCATGGGAACGGTGACGATTCAGGCCATAGATAAAATGGGCATCCGTTTTGCGCAGGTTCATGGATCGGCCGAATACCTGGCGGGGTCCGCCATTACCAGCGCCGAGATGTTCGGCTTTGACGGGGTGGTGGTTCCCTATGACATGTGTACGGTGCCCGAGGCCCTGGGACGGGGCGTGAGTCTGTATGACGAAGCGGAAGGGATTCTTTATCCCACGGTTCCATCCAAATGGGCGACCCTGGATGATGTGGACATGCCGGATGATCTGAGTGTGATCTTCGGGCAGGGTCGGATGCCGGTGGTGGATGAGGCCCTGAAGATTGTAAAGGATCACGACGGCGGCAAGCTGGCCGTGGGCGGTTGGGTGCTGGGCCCCTTTACCATGGCGGGCCAGTTGATCGAGCTGGATGTCCTCCTCAAGGGCCTCCGAAAGGATAAAGACCGCGTGGAGGCGTTTTTGTCCAAGATGACCGACCTGGTGATCGCGGTGGCCACACACTACCAGGAGTTGGGGGTGGACTATATGAACATCCGGGAAATGGGATCCGGTACGGACCTCCTCTCTCCCCGCATGTGGAAGACCCTGATCAAGCCCAATCTGGAGAAGGTCTTCGGCGCACTGGACTCGCCGAAGATCAATCACATCTGCGGGTCCACGGATCTGATTATCGAGATGATGAACGACTGTGGTGCGGATGCGGTCAGCGTGGATCAAAAAAACAATGTGGTGGAGTCCAGAAAGAAACTGGGGGATGATGCACTGATCCTGGGCAACTTCGATCCCTACGGTACCCTGGTTCAGATGGAAGCATCCGAGGTGGGTGCGGTCATTAAGCAATGCATCGACGACGGGGTGGATGCGGTCTGGCCGGGATGTGATCTGTGGCCCGATGTGAAAGAAGAAAATGTGAAGGCGTATGTGGCGGCGGTTCAAGAATACGGAAAAGCGGCGACACCAGCCGTGGGAACGCTATAAGAAAGGGAGGGATCGACCCATGGGAAAAGAAGAGATCCGAGAAGAATTGTTGAAGGAACTGCACGAAGGCGTGGTGGAGTTTGATGAAGACCAGGTGAAGGAAGCCGCGCAAAAGGTCCTTGACGAGGGGCTGAATGCCTACGATGCGGTCATGAACGGGCTGGCCGCCGGCATGGAGGAAGTGGGGGAGCTGTATGACCAGCAGGAGTATTTTGTGCCCGAACTCCTCATGTGCGCCGATGCCCTGTATGCGGGTCTGGACATTTTACAGCCCCATATCACCCTGGAAGATCTGGGGGACAAACCCAAAGGCCAGGTGGTGATCGGAACGGTGCAGGGCGATGTGCACGACATTGGGAAGAACATCATCAAGATGATGTTTGAGGTGGCCGGATTTACGGTGCACGATTTGGGCCGGGATGTTCCCTTGGAGAAGTTTGTGGAGGAGCAGCTTCGCACGGATTCTGAGATTGTGGCCCTTTCGGCCATGATGACGACGACCATGATGGGGATGGAGAAGGTCATCCAGATGATCAAGGAGAAGAATCCGGATGTGGCCATCATGCTGGGGGGTGCGCCGGTGACGAGTGATACGGCGGACCTGTTCGGTGCGGACGGCTATGCCGAGTCGGCCGGCAATGCCGTGCAGGAGGCCATCAAGATGATCGGCCGGCTCAGGGAAATGCAGAATAAATAATGTCAGTCAAAACCAGTCGAGGAGTGGCCTGAGAATGAGTGATACAGGGAAGGCAAAGGTGATTTTTCAACCCTCCGGCAGACGGGGGGAGGTGGATAAAGGGATCAACATTGTTGAGGCGTCCCGCCAGCTCGGGGTGGATATCGAAACCCTGTGCGGAGAGAAGAAGGTCTGCGGGAAGTGTAAGGTCCGTGTGGAGGAGGGGTCCTTCGAGAAGTACGGGGTGGTCTCGGGTCTGGATCATGTGGGCCCCTGGCAGAAGGAAGAGGAAAAATTTATCAGCCCTGAGGAGCGTGAGACGGGATATCGCCTCGGGTGTGTGGCCGAGGTGCGGGGTGACCTCCTCATCTTCGTGCCCGAGGAGTCCCGGGCCGGAAAGCAGGTGGTCAGCAAGGCGGCCCGGGATATCGAGATCAACTGGAATCCCGCCGTAAGGCTCTATACGGTGACGCTGACCCCGCCCACCTTCGAGGACCCGCTGGGCGATTTTGAACGGATGACCCAGGGTCTGGAAAAGGCCCACGGCCTGAAAGATCTGAGCATCGACTGGTTTACCTTACGGGATCTGCCGGGTGCCATCCGGGAAGGGGGTTGGACCCTTACGGTGGCGGTTTGGGATGATAAGGAGATCATCAAGGTGTGGCCGGGAGAGGTCCGGGATTACTACGGCATCGGCATTGACGTGGGGACCACCACCATTGCGGCCTATCTGTGTAACATGCGGACCATGGAGGTGATCGAGACCGTGTCCATGATGAACCCCCAGTGCAAGTTCGGGGAGGACGTCATGGCGCGCATCACCTATCACATGCAGAATCCGGGCGGATTGGAACGGATGAGCAATGACCTCATCGAGGGGCTCAACCAGTTGATCCAGAAGGCGTGTGAAGCCACGCATCCGCCCAAGGAGAAGAAAAAGGACGAAAAAGGGAAATCCATAAAAGACGAAAACGGGGAGTTTGTTATTGTCGAGGCGCCTGAAGAGGGAAGGGCCTATCCCCGGCTGGAACCATCCGACATCGTGGATCTGACCCTCGGCGGCAACACGGCCATGCACCATATCATGCTCAAGCTGGACCCCCAGTATGTGGGCCTGGCACCCTTTCCACCGGTGGTGCACCGGAGCCTCGATATCCGGGCACGGGATCTGGGGATCCATATGAACAAGTCCTCAAACGTATTTGTCATGCCCAATGAGGCGGGATTTGTGGGAGCCGATAATGTCTGCGTCCTGGTCACGGAAAGACCCTATCAGAGCGAGGAACTCCAACTCATCATCGATATCGGGACCAACGGCGAACTGGTCCTGGGCAACAAGGAGAAACTGATTTCCTCATCTTGCGCCACGGGCCCGGCTTTGGAGGGGGCCCAACTGGCCTTTGGGATGCGGGCCGCACCCGGGGCCATCGAGCGGATCAAGATTGATCCCGAGACCCACGAGGTCGATTACAAGGTCATCGGCCGGGAGGCCTGGTTGAAATACTCCAAGCCCGAAGAGATGAAGACCAAAGGAATTTGTGGCTCCGGTATCCTGGACGTGCTGGCGGAACTCTATCGCTCCGGTGTGGTGGCCAAGAGCGGACGGTTTTCCAAGGAGCAGAAATCGAACCGGTTTCGGAAAAATCCGGACAACCCGCGACAGAAGGAATTCGTCATTGCATGGGCCAACGAGACCTCCATCGGCAAGGATGTGGTCATCACCCAGAAGGATATCCGTCAGATACAGCTGGCCAAGGGCGCCCTTTATACCGGATGCAAACTTATGATGCGGCGCATGGGGGTCGACAAGGTGGACAGCATCAAGATCGCCGGTGCCTTCGGCACTCATGTGAACCGGGAAAAGGCATTGATCATGGGCCTGTTTCCGGACTGCGAAGTGGAGAAGGTGCTGTCCATCGGGAATGCGGCCGGTGACGGCGCTCGGGTGGTGTTGCTGGACAAAAAGATGCGGGCCGATGCCAACTGGGTGTCACGCAACGTGGAATACATCGAATTGACCGTGGAAGAAGACTTCGAAAAACAGTTTATGGAATCCATGCAAATCCCGCATATGACGGATGCGTTTCCGCATTTGGAGGGACTGGTTTCAGAAGAGATTCTCCACCAGAAGTAGGCGTGCAAACAGCAGTGACTCGAAATAATCGTCCCGGGGACACAAAGGATTCGACCCATGGCGTTATGGTGAAGGTGGAGCCGGGCGTCTGCGGTTTTACCTGTTCCATCACCGCAAAACGCCAGGGGCGTGAGGTGACCCTGGACATTACATCTGAATGCGGGCAGATTCAACAGTTGGGATCGTCTTTGGGAAAACTGTCCATGAACGAGCTTTTTCTGCCCCACACGAAAAATCCCGTCTTTCTGTGCGCCGAAACCGCCCGATGTCATCTGGCCTGCCCCATCCCCATGTCCGTGATCAAGGCGGCGGAGGTGGCATTGGGTCTGGCCCTTCCAAAGGATGCCTCGTTGACGTTCGAGTCTTGAAAATTGCTGGGCTGAGTGTTAACATCGATACCAATCACCAATATTAAACATCATAAATCCGCTATGGGGAGGTCAAAAAGATGGCACAGATGAGTCTGAGAGAGCGGTTCTGGAATCAATTCACCGGGAAGGACGTGGATATGACGCCTTCCGGGAGCACCACCACCTACGGGGTGGTCGATTTTATGGATAAATGCGGATATGCACGACCGCTTGCCGACACCGATCCGGTGGCCATGACCGAGCTGGCTTATGCCGGACACCAGTATGGCCAGTTTGAATGGGTCAAGGCCATGGGATGGGATATTGTGGGATTGAGCGAGGCCTTCGGCTGTAAACTGGGGACACCCCAGAAAGACATCCAGTATTCCATTCATGGGTATCCCTATGCCGATGGAATTGAGAATATCGAGTTTCCGTCCGATTTCCTCCAAAGGGGTCGTTTTCCGGTGTTCAAGGAGCATTTTCGTCTCTTGAAGGAGAAGGTGGGCGATGAACTGATTGTCTTCGGAGAGACCGAGGGGCCCTTTACCTGTGGCGCCAACCTGGTGGGTACGGAGCAGTTCATGAAGTGGATCTACAAAAAGCCGGAACAGGTCCACGCGGTGCTGCAGGTGACCAAGGAAGGGGCCATTGCGGCCGAAAATTTCGCCTTCCCACCGCAGGACCCGCACTTTTGAGACCCAAGTTTTTTGAAAACTTCGTGTTGCCGGTCCTAAAAGAGGTCGTGGACCGGGCCAAGGGGCCGGTGGTCCTTCATATCTGTGCCAACACGGATTCCATCATCGATCTGATGTGTGACACGGGGGCTGCCGGCATCAGCATCGAGGAAAAAGCGGATATGAAGCGGGCCGTGGAAATCGCCCACCAGAAAGGGGTGAAGGTCTTTGGGAACGTGGCGACCGCCACCACCCTCTTTAATGGAACACCCGAGCAGGTTTACCAGGAGGCCACTCAGGCCCTGGAAAACGGCACCGATTTCTTATGTCCCGGATGCGGTGTGGCGCCCCCCACGCCCCTGGAAAATATCCTCCAGATCAAAAAGGCCCGAGACGATTATTTCAGTTGATGTTTCTTGCTACATACCCCTGTATGACATCCGCCCGGTTTCAACCGGGCGGTGTTGTATGGGGGAATCAGCCAGATAGACTCGTCAATCAGAAGGAGGCACGTCATGACAGAAAAAGATCATCTCACCATTTTGTGGACCAATGGGGACCCGATGACCGCCGAAAAAATGGTATTCATGTACGGAATCAATTCGCTTTTGAAGGGGTGGTGGAAAAGGGTCACGCTGGTGATCTGGGGGACACCGGCGAAACTTGCTGCAGAGAACCCGGAGATTCAAAAGAAGATCAAAAAGGCCATAGATACCGG
>JARRPY010000241.1:5068-10235 GCA_037382425.1 Deltaproteobacteria bacterium | reverse complement strand
CAGTGCATGCAGCGACGCGGAATGGTTAATATCTTTTCCTCGCCGTTCACATTGACCACCGCTTCCTGGATGAATAACCAATTATAAGGCGTCAGCCGGTCGCTCACGTCCCGGTCTTCAGACCAGTCAAAGACCTTGACCCGGTTCGGGTACATCTTGGGGAACGGCTTTTTCGGCTCAGGGAATTTGGGCGTGTTCATCTCTTTACAGGCTTCCACGCATGCCTCACACCCGATGCATTTTCGGATGTCGATAAGGGTGGCCAGCTCAGTGCCGGTGGCCCCTTTGACTGTTTGCGGTACCGGGAGTGAGGACACCGCTACGGCCCCGGCTGCAGCAATACCCCCCTTTAAGAACGCTCTTCGCGAGATCGGTTTCGTCATGGGCAGACTCCTTGATTTTCGGTTTTCATCACAAGAGACAGATCAAACAAAATGGTTACCCGGAATAATGAGTCCTGAAAATGTGAAGGTGGGCCCCTCCAAGCCCGCGGCCCGAGGGGCCCTTGACCATCAGGAGGCAACGCCAAGTGTACTGCCTCTGCCCCTTGATCAAAGCAAAACCCATGCCTGTTGTTGCATCTATTTCTTGATGAAACGTGTAATCCCCTGAAGAAAGGGCGTTTTCGGCGAAAGAGCGACGAATTTGAGTCCTTTTTGGAGCGAAGATGTTCCGCTGATTCTTCGTTGATCAAGCCGTTCACGGTCTCGTCGGCATTGTTAACTGTTAACATATGTTAAGCGCTCCGGCGACCCTGAGTCATTCTTCTCGCAGTACGCCAAATTTTTCAAAAGCGGTCTATCTGGACGAATTGAATTTATATAACCTATTGATATCATAATAAAATATACCCATCTACCCATTTAAGGAATGCGAGGTTCGGTTTTTGGGAAATTTGGATCGCAATACAGGGAGGGTGTGCGCTTAAGCGTGGCACCAACCTTGCACAGATTCGGGATGGTCTCGGCTTTATTTGGGGAAGAACGTCGGTTGACCGTGAAAAATGCCATCAGGTTTTGGTCGAAGATAGGGCTGATCCAAGTAGGGCATCGAGGGTGAAATGGGCTTAATGGAACTTCACCCATTTTTTAGCAACATGGAAATTCGAAATTTAACCGGGATCGAATCTTGATCTTCGAGTCTAAGCGACACATGCTGTCGATTTTTACTCCGATAGCGATCCCGATAGCGATTTGGAGGACCTTTGATACATTCGTAAAAAGGCGAAATATCACGTCCCAATACGATCTTCCGGACCTACCCCAGTTGAACACCCAGTTGGTCCCGGTTCAACGGAGTAGGCGGCGTAAACAAAGTCCCGCTGGGAGCGCACAACCCGCCCATCAGCATAACGGATCTGACCTTGTTGAAGAGGAGGGGGTCTCGGGTCACGGTCAGCAATTCCTTTGAGATCAATGAGGTGGACCTGGTCCACGAGGAATATCCGTTTAAGGCCTTCCTGTTTTTTTCCTGTTTTTCAGGCACGGTGGAGGGTGAGCCGTACACGTTTAGAAAATGTTACTCCCAGGGATGTACCCATAACCTCTGTCCCCATGTCTCACAGGCCGTGACCATCGCCAACCGGTATCTGCAAAGGGACTACAAGGCGTTGGAGGATGAAGGCATTCAACTGGAGAAGAAGCTGTTCAGCCTGGAAGATATGGTCGCAAAATTCGAAGCGCAACGAGACGAATTTGTTTCCACGCTGATTCTGGAAGATTACGTCAATATTGCCGAAAACGGGGATGACATTGCCGTTGATGTTTCCCTGGAATACCTTCCCGCGGTGGAACCCAACGGCTAAATTGTTTCCGAGCCCCCCTATCCGTTGATGGTTTTGTCTACTTCAATGCCGTATTTTTTGAGCCATTTCCATAAGGTGACCCGGCTGATACCCAGTTTCCGGGCCGCCTCGGATTTATTCCCGCCGGCCTGTTTCAACGCGGCGAGAAGTCTCTCCTTGCCGGCCCCCTCTTTTCCATAGCCGGCCCCACGCCGGGCGGCGTTCCCGATGAGGGGAGCCGAACCCCCGGTAATGGTGGTCGGCAGGTGTTCGGGGGTAATTTCATTGCCCGGACAGATGACAAAGGCATATTCGATGGCATTGATCAACTCGCGAATGTTGCCGGGCCAATCATACCCCGACAGGATGCCGAGGGCCTCCTTGTCAATGGCTGTGATCGGTTTCCCGGTCTTCAGACGAATCCGGTTGATGAAGGCTTCGGTGAGAAGCAGGATGTCATCCGTCCGTTCTCTCAACGGGGGCAGGTAGATGGGAATGACCCCCACCCGGTAGTAGAGATCGTCTCGAAAGCGGCCCTTTCTCATGAGGTCTTGCAGATCCTTGTTGGTGGCGGTGATAATCCGGGCGTCGATGGAGACGGGCCTGTTGTCTCCCACCTTTTCGATCTCCTTTTCCTGCAGCACCCTCAACAGCTTGACTTGAATGGAAAGGGGAAGATCGCCGATTTCATCTAAGAAGATGTCCCCGCCATTGGCCGCCTCAAAGCGCCCCTGCCTGGTTTTATCCGCTCCGGTGAACGCCCCTTTCACATGGCCGAAGAGTTCGCTTTCAAGCAGGGATTCATTCAATGCCGCACAATTGACTTTTATGAAAGGGCCTTTGGCACGCGGCCCCAACCGGTGAATGGCGGTTGCCACCAGTTCCTTTCCTGTGCCGCTCTCCCCGTAGATCACCACCGGGGCTTCCGAAGCCGCGGCGCTTCGGATCAGGTCAAAGACCTGGCGAATGGGGGCCGAGCGACCCACGATGCCCTCGAACCCTTCTTCGATGCTCAATTCTTGTTTGAGAGATGAAATGGTTTCTTCTTTGGCCACCAGTTCGGTGCAGTCGGCCACGGTTTCAACGCCGCCGATGATCGTTTCATCCCGGTCCCTGAGGACGTTGGCGTTCTTGAGCACATGAAGCGGACTGCCGTCTTTGCGCCTTAAGATGCACCGACTGTGTCGTACCTGATGATCCTTGAAGAGCTGGCAGTGCTTTTCTCCTCCTCTGGCCCGCGTGCCGAAGCAGGTGTTGCAGCCCAGTACTTCACAGGATTTCCCAATCAGTTCATCCTTTTTGTAACCGGTCAACCGTTCCAGGGCGTTGTTGACCGAAAGGATGGTTCCCTCGGGGTCCACCACCATGAGACCGTCCAGCATGGTCTGGATAATGGTTTCCGAATACTGACTGTATTCTTTCTCTAACATCTCCATCTTCTCCTTCACCGCCCCCTTGTCCGAGAAACACGCGGTTTAGGGTGTTAACCGTAAACATACATAAACACATGTTAACACTAAGCTGTTAAGTCTCTCAAGGCAAGGAAAAAATAGTCCGGGATATTAGTATATTAAAATCAGTCGGTTAGGTAAATGTTTTGCTGCGGATGAACGTTTGGCACCGGCCTTGCAATTTTCCAAGAGTCAAAGGATCGTTACTGTGGGAAGGTCGTGTAATGAACAATACGCCCAGAAGGGACAAAGTGCTTGATGTTCGGGGTTGGAGCTGTCCATGGATTATTCTCAAGGCCAAAAGTCTGCTCGAGCATATGAATGCGGGTCAGGTCCTCGAAGTGATGAGTACCGATCCTGAAGCGCGAAAGCATTTTCCCTCGATCCTTAAAAACGGCACGGATCGTGTTTTTCAAGTGGTGGAAGCACCCGGATACTTTCGGTTGTTGATACGCCGGGGACACAGAACGTCTAAAGGGGCGGAACACCATCCCCCGGGCTGAAGGCTTCCGGTGGCGCTTTAAAACAGGCAAACCCAAACACAAAATGAGACGAGGAGGATGATTATGTCAGACGTAGATCTTAGCACGATTGAACCAGCAAATGTGGTGGATGCACGGGGCGTTTCATGCCCGGGGCCCTTACTGGAGGCCAAAAAGGGAATGGGCAACGTTCAAGTCGGGCAAATACTTGAGATTCTGTCCAATGACCCGGGATCGCGAAACGACATCCCGCGATGGGCCAAAAAGGTCGGTCACGACTTTTTGGGATACCTGAGTGTGGACGGCGCGGACAGGATATTCGTCAAACGCAACAAGTAACCGGGAGGCACCATGTCAGCCCAGGAGAAAAAGGCGAAGATACTGATCTTGGCCACCGAAGACTGCGCGTATCCAGGCGCAAACGCCACCGGCCAGGCCCACATGAGTTATCCTGAAAACACCTATATCATGCGGGTGAGGGCGCCGGTCATGTTTCCCGAGACGTTCTATATGGACTGTTTTGAAAAAGGGATCTACGGCATCATCATCATGTCGTGCGGCGTTGAGTGTCCTTACGAAGGGGCCTATCAGGCCCTGGCGGCCCGAATCGACCGGGTGTACGCCATGATGAAGGAGCGGGGTCTGGACACGCGGCGGCTTCGTCTCACCGGGGTTTGCACGGTTTGTACCCGGGCCTTTGTGAAAGAGGTGAAGGATATGAACCAACTCGTCGAGGAACTGGGACCCCCGGGTGCGGAAAAGGCGGCTGCATGATCCACCCTCCGGCCCTCTTTGGGGGACGGAGGGGGAGTGCCCATATCTCATAGGTTCACTTCAGATAACCATCACCGGGGTCATGGACCCTCAAAAGATCGGCACGGGGCATCGTGTCGAGCGAATGTCGGGTGTTGACACCCAAGCGGCAAGCGAACGGCGAGCGAAAGGAAATTGTATGTCCACTAAAACGTTAAAATTCGACACCCTCGTGCTAGGCGGGGGCATTGCAGGTCTTCAAACGGCTCTGGATCTGGCCGACCAGGACTATCAGGTGGCCATCGTGGAAAAGGATGCGACCATTGGCGGAAAAATGATCCGGCTTTCCAAGGTGTTTCCCACTCTGGACTGCGCCAGCTGCATCACCACGCCCAAGATGGCCGCGGCCGCCCACCATCCCAACATTACCTTATTTACCTATTGTGAGCTCACGTCCTTGGACAAAAACGGAAACGGGGTGAAGGCCGCCGTGACCCGGAAACCCAGATATGTGGACGAGGTCAAGTGCATCGGGTGCAGGCAGTGCGAATACAACTGTCCGGTTTATGTTTCCGATGAGGAGCAAGGGGGATTTGCCGCACGAAAGGCCATATATGTTCCGTTTTCCAATGCCATTCCTCAAATCGCCCTCATGGATGTGGAAAACTGCACCCTCTGCGGTAAATGTGCCAAGGTAT